>NZ_PNCP01000358.1:0-283 GCF_005886115.1 Pseudoalteromonas sp. S4492 | reverse complement strand
CGAAGTGCCCTCACCCGGTGTATGAAACACCTCAAAAGCTAACGGACCAAGATCACTCAGATTGAGATGAAGCGCATGCTTAATCACTCTGCCTGCAACAAGCTGCCCTTTATGACCCGGAAAACAATACTCAGAGTTCTCCTGCTTTACGAATCGCACGGCCTTCAGAAGGTCAGTCTCCCTCAACAAAAAAGCGACCCCTGGCTTAGACACCGAAACCTTGCATCGAACGCCCTGCTCTGTCGGCGAACACTGATGCACTTCGTCATCACTCAGTACCGTC
>NZ_PNCP01000357.1:0-289 GCF_005886115.1 Pseudoalteromonas sp. S4492 | reverse complement strand
GCTTGGAGAAGACGTTTTTTTTAGGTTTATAGAGCTTTTCCCAACTGAAATGCCGGCTGGTTTAGTGCTTGTTATGTCTGGGCCAAGCTATACAAAGCTCTCTTCATTGATTGGGGGTAGAGTGGGAAGCCAAGCCAGTATCACAATGCCGTCATTAATGCGTAGTGATGTTCGTGATTATTGCGCCAGAGCTTTATTACCAAACAGATATAGTCCAGAAAAAATTAGTATCATTTGTGATAGAGCTCAGGGTCATCCTCTTTACCTGCGTTTCCTTATTGATTTGGTT
>NZ_PNCP01000356.1:0-400 GCF_005886115.1 Pseudoalteromonas sp. S4492 | reverse complement strand
AAAGCTTTATCAGAATTGTGTAAGCTGTCGACTAATGCATAGATATTTTTAGATTTCACAGCGAAAGCAACACCATCTGCCTGTAACTGACGGGTACTTAATACACCAATAATATCTCCTACTTTGTTGAATACCGGTGCACCCGAATTACCGGGGTTCACACTCATTTGTATTTGGTAGGAAAGGGTATCGCCATTATAACCCGATTTGGCACTTAAATACCCCATGCCATAAACCACCTCATTTCTAGGATAACCCAGCGTGAAAATTTCTTCTCCTAAATCGGCTTTCGATTTGCGGATAATATAAGGGATATTCTTAACGGGCACATATTCATGATCATTGATGAGTAAAATCGCTAAATCTTTATCATGATCAATATGCACAATAGAGGATTTGA
>NZ_PNCP01000355.1:0-298 GCF_005886115.1 Pseudoalteromonas sp. S4492 | reverse complement strand
AAAGTACTTCTGTAGGGATTCGGCACGATAGTATTTTTTATTCAACGTTCTTAAATGCAGCACTATTACTAGCATCGACGCAGTTAAAGATGATGTATAAGGATAATATTGATTTATATCAAGAGCTAATTCCAGAATTTAGAACAGCCGTTACGGCCGAATCATTTACTGAAGCAGATGCGGAAAAACTGTCAATGAAGTCCAATATCTGGCATGAAGATCTACCGCAGGGTTCAAAGAAAATGTTAAGTCAATGCTTTATAAGAGATGATTCAACTAGGAGAAAGATTGTTGAAAA
>NZ_PNCP01000354.1:0-272 GCF_005886115.1 Pseudoalteromonas sp. S4492 | reverse complement strand
CTCACTGGTAACGGGCGGCAACGATGGCATACTGCGAACCTACGACCTGAAAGACCCCTATAATTACAACCTGATTTCATCACTGAATGTTCACCGGATGATCAGGGCCATTGCGTTAAGTGAAAACTCCGATGACCTGGTGTTGTTACGTCATCACTATCGCCTTGCACTCTGCGATCTGTCTATTACCGACGAACCCTGCCAGCAGGGCGTTAGGGTCAGTATCAGTCCTCCCTATGCAGGCCCAGGGGTGGCTTTTTTCCAAAATGATA
>NZ_PNCP01000353.1:0-281 GCF_005886115.1 Pseudoalteromonas sp. S4492 | reverse complement strand
AAAGCGCAGATATCAGCTCCTTTTTCAGCAGCCAGTGCAAGGCTTTCAAGAATTGTGGGAGTATTTTCTTGGCAGGTCCACTTCATGGGCATCTGCGCGATTGCAATGTGTAGAGGAGTATTCATTTTATTCTTTTTGTAATGATTTTCTTTGGAGGGAAGTTTACCAATTTATACAACGAAGTTATTGTATTTTATTAAGTGTTGAGTAGTGGCCAGTGAGATAGCCACTTTTTGGAGGAAACCCTCTGTTCAAAGAGTTCTAGGGATCTTTCAGGGTTG
>NZ_PNCP01000352.1:0-371 GCF_005886115.1 Pseudoalteromonas sp. S4492 | reverse complement strand
AAGTACCGGTGTAGTTGGTACTGCCAGCAAAGGTAATGCCCGCTGCCTGGAAGTTACCGTCATTCAACGTGACATCAAGACCGCTGTTGCTGGTGTTCGCCACCGCAGCATTGCCACTGATCTGGCTGATGTTAGCCAGCACATGATTATTGGCTGAAGTCGCGGCGTTGTTACTGGTGATATCCCAGCGCGCGGTACCGGTGTTATCAGTTACGGTATCCATATTGCTGCTGTGGCCGGTGTAATCCGTGCTGCCCGCAAAGTTAATGCCGCCTACGGACAGACTGTTGGCTGCCAGAGTCACTGCCTGACCACCTGCAAAACCGTTGTTCACAGCCGCTGTGGTGTTAACCTGACTCACCTGGCGGAAG
>NZ_PNCP01000351.1:0-316 GCF_005886115.1 Pseudoalteromonas sp. S4492 | reverse complement strand
CATTTTGCAATGCCACCTTTCGTAGCTCGGCTCGGATCCAGAAACTTTTTCAAAGCCTCTTCCGACATACCGGTTTTTTCCTTGGCTACTTCCAGTACAGGACGTTTTTCGCGATACGCCTGTTTGGCAATTTCTGCCGCCTGCATATAACCAATCACTGGGTTCAGGGCAGTGACCAGCACTGGATTACGGCTCAATGTTTCCTTGATATGAGCTTCCTTAACGGTGAATCCGGCTATGGCCTTGTCGGCGAGAATCATGCTGCTGTTGGTTGCCAGGGTAATGCTATTAATCAGGTTGTTGGCAATCAATGGAA
>NZ_PNCP01000350.1:0-368 GCF_005886115.1 Pseudoalteromonas sp. S4492 | reverse complement strand
AGTGTCAGGTCGTCTTGTTGTTGTCGTGCGGGTCATCAGTCCGTCACTCGCCGTCGGTGAGGCGGGTATAGGCGTCCGGGCGACGGTCGCGGAAGAACTGCCAGTTGTTGCGCACCTCGCGCACCATCGCCATGTCGAGGTCGTGGATCAGCAGCTCATCCTCGGTGGCGCTGGCCTGGGCTTCGATCTGGCCGCGCGGATTCACGAAGTAGGAGGAGCCGTAGAACTCGCCGATATCCCAGGGCTGTTCATGGCCGACGCGGTTGATGGCGGCGATGTAGCAGCCATTGGCGGCGGCGGAGGCGGGCTGTTCCAGCTCCCACAGATATTGGGAGAGGCCCGCGACGGTGGCGGAGGGATTGAAGATG
>NZ_PNCP01000349.1:0-347 GCF_005886115.1 Pseudoalteromonas sp. S4492 | reverse complement strand
GTCAATTCAGGGGAGAGGGCGCTGAATCTTTTCATCAACTGGAAAACCGTTCTGTTTCGGTGATCAAGCAAATCATAAGCCAGCATCAGGGACAGAAAGTGCTGGTGGTCTCTCACGGAGCTTTTATCAAAACATTGCTGACCAGTCTCCAGTCCCGCTCTTTGGATGAAATCTGGGAAGGGCCTTATGCGAGAAACCTCTGCCACAGTATTGTGCTGGGTCATGAAGATTCAGGGGTGAGGGTTAAACAATTCTGTGATGAAGACTGGGGGAATATCACTTGAATGTAATGGAAAGGACTCTGCAATGGAGTTTATAAAGTCGTACGACTATGAGTCTGCCGTCAG
>NZ_PNCP01000035.1:0-59697 GCF_005886115.1 Pseudoalteromonas sp. S4492 | reverse complement strand
TTTGAATAATCGTTCAAGATTACGTAAACTTCGTTTATACCAATTCGCTTAATTAAGTGATCTATTTTGAGGCAAGAAAACCTCGTTGATAACAAGGCAAAAATTTCGTTATTTAGTTGTTCTAAATCAGAAATTTTTAACGCAGTTAGCGACAGGTTTAATCCCTCAAAATGATTATGTATTATTGCGGATTGGTATAAGCTAAAAAATAGTAAGGCGTTAACAACACGTGTTGTTAACGCCTTTTACTCGAAGCAGATTTAAAAAGCAGGCTATTAAACTTTAAACTGACTGACTAAATCTTTAAGGTGCTGAGCACGCGATAACAAGCTTTGCGTGCCACGCTGTTGTTGCTCAGCGTTATCATGTATTTGCATTGCACTGTCTGAGATATCATGGGCCGACTGATTGATATGCTCGACCACTGTGCCCTGCTCTTCTGTCGCTGCTGCAACTTGATGATTGCCTTGGCTGATAATTTCAAACTTCTGCTGAATAGACTGAAGTGCAGACACTGCAATATGGGTAAGCTCAGTCACTTTTTGACTACTTTGCGTACCTTCAGCAATCGCTTCTTGAGATTGCAACGATGAGCTTTGTAAGCGCGAAATCTGTTCTCTAATTTCAGACGTTGATGTTTGCGTACGCTGTGCAAGTGAACGCACTTCATCAGCGACGACCGCAAAGCCACGACCTTGCTCACCCGCTCTTGCCGCTTCAATTGCCGCATTGAGTGCCAATAAATTAGTTTGTTCTGAAATTGCATTAATTACTTCAACAACCGAGTTGATCTCAGCGGCTTGATTTGCAAACTCACCGATACTTTTATCAACCGTGATCAAAATGTCATTCAGTTCATTCATGGTTTGCGCTGTGGCAGCCATACTTTGATTGGTTTGCACGGTTTCTCGTACCGCTTCTTCCGTGTCGCTTGCTGTGCGATGAGCAATATCAGACACCTCGTTAATAGTTTGCCCCATTTCTGTAATAGCTGTGGCAACTTGATCAGTTTGCGCGCGCTGATCTTCGGTAGCAACAAAGGTTTTATTGGCAAAGCTCGCAAGGTCATCAATCCCCTCTCGCATCGCTTGCTCGGTAACACTTATTTCATCTACCAACTCGGCCACTTTACCTATAATGGCATTAAAGCCCTTTGCAAGATGCCCCAATTCATTATCAACACTGTCATCTAAACGTTTTGTTAAGTCACCGCCGTGACCTGCCATGCCCAGTAGTTCATCACCAACACTGCGAATTTTCTTACTTAGCCAATTAGCAAAATAAAGTGTAAGCACCAAAAAGATACCCGCAAGCACGACACTTACGATAATCGACATCCAAACGACTGTATTAATCGCGCTTGATATCTCTTGCTTAGGCTGAACCGCTACAAGAGTAAGGCCTGTTCCTTCAATTGGCATAACCCCAGCATAAACATCTTCATCTGCGAGCTCCACTTGCGATAGAGTAAAGCCAGTATGTTTACTGCTCAAAAAGCTTTGTAATGCGCTTAATGAAGCGACGCTTGTGACTTGTTTACCAATATAAGCATCGTTTGCGTGTGCAATAATTCGCTTGCTGTCATCAATTAAGAATAAATACCCTTGCTCGCCAATTTTACGCGACGTGACAATGCTAGAAATATCTGAAATATCATAACCTAGCCCCGCAACACCGAGTCGTTGCCCAGCTATTTCAACTAGCGTGTTAACGTATAAAGTGAGGTGTCCACCCTGCTCACTCACATCTAAGGCGAGCGCTTGGCGTTTATCTGAACCGATGAAATCAAAAAACCAACTGTCTCTTGGCTCACTTTGTGAGATTGATTTGAAAAAGCCGTCTTGCGTGTAATAACTCATTGAGTTTTTGCTTACCCAAAACACCGATGACGCACCGCTTTTTCTTTGTAAGTCAGCAAAGTACGCCATAACACGTTGATGAATTGGCGAGCTTTTCTCACCTTCGTTCATCCACGTATGCAGAATTTGGTTTTCAGCTAAAGACTGTGACACAGAGATCGGGTAACGCATTTGAGCGTCAATTTCAGCAGCCACTTTACCCACAGCGTCAGGCAATAATTGCTTTTCGGTTTGTTGGTAATAAAGCCGAGAAAATTGGCTGGTATTGATTAAGGCGCTAACCACAGTGACAACAAATAATGCAATTAACACAAAACTAATAAAAATAGTGCGCAGCGATAGGTTTCGCATTCAGCAAGCCTCATACTTAATGGTGGAGTTTTGGTTTTAGATCATCCTTGCGTCCTATCAATAATTTTAGGTAACAAGTCTGTGTTAAGCAATTGCTATTTAAGCTTTTACTGTTGTTTTTGTATGAATAATTATCAAACTCAAACAGAATAGGAACAACCGCCAACTTGTACCTTTTACTAGTTAAAATAATAGCTTCAAACAGCTCACTGAAAAAAGCCGTGCTTATTATGACCCTGCTATTATTGCCATTTTTTGCTTGTAGGTTTTTGGTGACATGCCATACCAGCGATGAAATGCATGATGAAATGCGCTAATTTCAGAGTAGCCACATAAAAAGGCTATTTCTGTGACTGAGAGATCTGTTTCGTTTAACAACGAAACACTTTTTTGCTGTCTTAAACTTGCTAATTCTTTACTAAAATTTGTGCCCTCTTTTGCAAGACGGCGCTGCAGTGTTTTTTCACTCATATTAAGTGCTTTTGCCATTGCTTTACTGGTAATTTGGCCTTGAATTAAATGCTCTTCAAGTAAAATTCTCAGTACCTGTGTCACATTCGTTTGTGTCACCAGTTTCATCTGGCTTGATAACACAGGTTCACTATCGGTATTTTCGCTAAAAAACAGGCTATGGGTCGTTGCGCCGTATTCAATTTTGCAATTAAAGTGCGTATTAATCTCACTGTGTGGCTCTTTACGTTGCAAGCAAATTCGCGTTGGGTGCCAACCTTTTCCCTTTACAGTGCGCGCTATTTTTACACAAAACGCCATGGGCGCTTCGTAGCTTAGCAATGACATATCGCGCTCACCATCACTAAAGTTAAAGCGAAGTTCATACTCACTACCGTGATCAATCAAAGACACATTATGTGTATCACCCATCAATTTTTGATAACGCAATATCAGCCGAAAAGCACTCAATAACTGTGTTGACTGAATAATCGCCATGCCAACCACCGGAATAGCGCGTACATTCATGTTACTGCCAACATAAAGACCTAAATGGGTGTTTGGTAACATGGCTTGCGCCTGCTTCCAAAGCATACTGACACTGGCTTGTGGGTATCGGGCTGTTTGGCTACTTAATTCTGCTACAGGAATATTTACCGCTGCAAACAACTCATTAATTGGTAAGCCCTGCCATTTAAACGACTCAGCCATAGCACGTAGCCACCAGCTTGATAAGGTTCTCATGAGCGTCCTAAATAAACAATTTAATGACCTATATTATCAAGTAAATAAAAGAATAAAAGCCTATTGTTTACCTGTAATTAACAACGGAGACAACAATATGGGCACTGTAGCAAGTAAACGCGAGTTCGCGAGCTTTAAAGAGTTTTACCCCTATTACCTACAAGAACACAAAAATAAAGTCTGTCGACGCTTACATTTCATTGGCAGCTGGATTGTTTTGGCTATTTTGTTTGCCGCTATTTATCAGCAGCAATATAGCTGGCTAATTTTATGCCCTCTAGTGGGCTATGGCTTTGCTTGGGTTGGTCATTTCTTTTTTGAGAAAAATCGTCCCGCTACTTTTACACACCCTTTTTATAGCTTTATCGGTGATTGGGTCATGTTTAAAGACATTATTGTTCGCAAAGTACCATTTTAGGAAAAGCCATGACCATAAAACACACAGTATCAGAACAAGAATGGCAAGCCCGTGTTGAGCTTGCTGCCGCGTATCGCTTAGTTGCTTTATATGGCTGGGATGATTTAATTTTTACCCATATTTCAATGCGCGTTCCCGGCACAGACAACGAGTTTTTGATAAACCCCTATGGCATGATGTTTCACGAAATTACGGCATCAAGTCTAATCAAAGTAGATCAACAATGTAATAAGCTGCATGACAGTGAATACCCAGTTAATCCTGCGGGGTTTAATATCCATAGCTGTATTCATATGGCGCGTGATGATGCCCATTGCGTTATTCACACCCACTCACTCAATGGCACGGCGGTGTCTGCAAACAAAGACGGCTTATTGCCTATCTCTCAGCAAGCTGTTGTTGTGCACTCAGGTCTGGGTTATCACGACTACGAAGGCATTGCCCTTAATCCTCAAGAGCAAGACCGTTTAGTGAATGACCTCGGCACGAATAACTTTCTAATGCTACGTAATCATGGCCTATTAACAGTAGGTAAAACGGTCGCTGATGCATTTTTGTTTATGTATGTTTTTGAAGCGGCATGCGCTGTACAAACTCGTACTTCACAAAATACCGAGCAACTCGTACAAGTACCTAGTGCGATTATTGAGGGTATCAAAGGGCAAACTGAGGTTGCTACTAAGGGACTGGGTGGCGCAATTGTTTGGCCTGCCCTGCTGCGCTTACTCGACAATAAAAGTCCGGGTTACGATCAATAAGGATATACCATGCAAATTGATATCATGACTAAAATAGTGCTGCCTTTAGCACTATTTATCATCATGTTTGGCATGGGCTTAGGGCTTAAAAAGCAAGACTTTGGGGCATTATTTATCAGCCCCAAAGCACTTTCAATAGGCTTAAGCTGCCAACTACTGTTATTGCCAAGCGTTGCGTTTTTATTAGCAATGAGTTTTACCCTAACACCAGAGCTCGCTATAGGGCTAATTTTAGTGGCTTGCTGCCCTGGCGGTGTGACTTCAAACCTCTATACCTATTTATTCAAAGGGGATGTTGCGTTGTCAATAAGTCTTACAACGCTAGCGACATTTATCTCACCCTTTACCTTGCCACTAATTATGCATTTTGCCATGCAAACGTTGAGTGTGCCGGGCCACGAATTCGCTTTGCCAGTGATTAAAACCATAGTGCAAATGCTGATGATAACGGTGCTTCCTGTTTGTTTAGGGATGGTCTTTAATCATTTTAAAGCCCATTTCAGCTTGAAAATAGAACCCTTTATCCGTCGTTTTTCGAGCGTATTCTTAATTGTGATAGTGCTTAGCATTATTCATAAAAATGCCGACCAAATGCTGAGCTTTTTTGCGACTAGCGGCATTGCAACGCTGACATTAAACCTCAGCACGCTGTTACTAGGGTTGTTTTTTGCAAAAATATCGGGCTTAGATCACAAGCAACAAATGAGCATTGCGGTTGAAGTTGGGCTACAAAATGGCACTCTTGCCATTTTAATTGCGAGTACCTTAATAAATAATGCCGCTATGGCAATTCCTGGTGCAACTTATAGCTTATCAATGTTTGTGACGGGTTATATTTTTTGTCGTTTATTTAGCGCGCATCAGACAAAACACCTTGCCATTCTCAACAAGGCATAAAAGCCAAGAGTGATGACTAAAAACAAGGAGGTTTTTAATCATTCAGAAATCACAAAGTAATAAAAAACAGTTAAAAATTAAGATAACCAAACGAGCTAAAACAAACCTAATAACAAAGTTCATCACCCATCCTCACTATTAATTTTTTATTTATTTTTCAAAACTATACCTAAATTATTAGTTATAAATTTAGCCTTGTGGTCAGTCTTGTTTATTAAGATATTTTCGTTCACTATCAATTTATGGCTTGTTATATAGGGACATATTGTGGCCGAACTTAAAAACTCTAAACTGCCCGTCCATATTGCTGAATTAAAGTTTGCACTTGATAACGTACCCGCATACGTTTATATAAAAAATGAACTCGGGCATTACGTTTATGCTAATAAGCTTACCTTGGGTTTATTTGCCTGCTCTGAGCAGGAACTACAACATAAGAGTGATGTTGACTTCTTCCCAATTTCTGACGTAAAAAAACTAGCGAAAATAGACAAACGAGTGCTTAGCGGTGAACGGACTCGTGAAGAAGTTAAGCTAACCTTTCCTGACGGACATCAATATATTTTCTGGGAAGTGAAAACCCCTATTATTTGTGACACAGAGCCGAACAAAGTCATCGGCATTTTAGGTATTGCTACAGACATTACCGAACGAAAACACCTTGAAGAACAACTCCTTTATGCTGCCTCTACCGACCCGTTAACTGAACTTTTAAACCGCCGCTATTTTTATATTCGTTTATCGCTTGCGTTACAAATGAGCAAGCGCGACCAAAACTACGGCGCGGTGATATTTATCGACCTGAATAAGTTTAAAAAGTTAAACGACCAATATGGCCACAACACAGGCGATGCTTATCTTGTTGAAATTGCTAATCGAATGAAAACGGTTGTGCGCGAAAAAGACTGTCTAGCCCGCATTGGTGGCGATGAGTTTGTTGTATTACTTGAAGGGCTTGGTCGTGATGAGCAAACAGCTAAACACAACGCTCATCGTGTTGCCGATAAATTACAAACGGCTATCGAGGTTAAATTTATTCTTCAAGATATCAGCTATAAGGGCTCAGCCAGTGTTGGCGTCACCATGTTTTTAGGCACGCAAAAAACAGCCGATGAAATTGTTGCACAAGCTGACCAACATATGTATCTGATAAAACATGCACTTAAGTATTAATACAAACCCTAAATAATTAGACGACTCTTAAGCTGGTTGCAATTACAAATCATTAGCGTGCTTTGCTTTGTGGTGGTAATCTGAGCAGTGAAAAATAATAGTAATTGTATTAAGGAAAGTACATGGATCCCATTTCAAGTATTTTAGACCTCTTGTTAAATGTAGAAGTCTTTATTCTAATTTTTATTTTAGTGCTACTAAAAAGCAGCGTTAAATTTGTGCCGCAAAACCGTGCTTGGTTAATCGAGCGTTTTGGTAAGTACCATTCAACCAAAGAAGCGGGCTTAAACTTTATTGTGCCATTTATCGACCGAATTGCCGCTGATCGCAGTTTAAAAGAACAAGCGCAAGATGTGCCTTCGCAGTCAGCTATCACAAAAGATAATATCTCGCTTATCGTCGATGGTGTGCTGTATTTCCGCGTGCTTGACCCGTATAAAGCTACTTATGGTGTTGATGACTATGTGTTTGCGGTTACTCAGCTATCACAAACAACGATGCGTTCTGAGCTTGGTAAAATGGAGCTAGATAAAACCTTTGAAGAACGTGACATGTTAAACACCAACATAGTTACGGCGATTAACCAAGCTTCTGAGCCTTGGGGTATTCAGGTTTTACGTTACGAGATAAAAGATATTGTACCACCAAACTCTGTAATGGAAGCAATGGAAGCACAAATGAAAGCTGAGCGTGTGAAACGTGCACAAATTTTAGAGTCTGAAGGTGATCGTCAGTCTGCTATCAACGTGGCAGAAGGTAAAAAGCAAGCGCAAGTTCTTGCAGCAGAAGCTGAAAAAGCAGAGCAAATCTTACGCGCTGAAGGTGAAGCTAAAGCGATTATCGCCGTTGCTGAAGCGCAGGCAGATGCACTTCGTAAAGTAGGTGAAGCCGCCGATACAGAGCAAGGCCAAAAAGCAATTCAACTAGACCTAGCCACTAAAGCCATTGCCGCTAAAGAAGCGATTGCTCGTGAATCATCTGTGGTATTACTTCCTGAGAGCGGTACCGATGCAAGCTCACTGGTTGCTCAAGGTATGTCTATTATTAACTCTTTGAATAAAAAGCAACAAAGTTAGGTGAACTGATGGCATTTTTAGATACGCATTTAGCCGAAGCCTTAATGATTTTAGGTGTTATCGCACTAATTGTTGAAGTAGCGGTACTGGGTATGAGTACCTACGTATTATTGTTTTTAGGCTTATCTTTATTTGCCAGCGGCTTACTAATGAATACAGGCCTTTTAGACTCGAGCTACACCACCGCGCTTTGGAGCAATATAGTGTTTACTCTTGGCTTTGCAGTGGTACTTTGGCAACCACTCAAACGCATGCAAGATAAAACCGATACCAAGCCGATACACAGTGACTTTGCTGAGCTTACCTTTGTCGTTAACGCAGATGTAGATGATAAAGGGTTAACCACACATCAGTATTCGGGTATTACATGGCAGTTAAAAAGTCATTCTCCCATTGCTGCGGGTAGCACAGTAAAAGTGACCGACAAACAAGTTGGTGTACTTTGGGTCGAGGCGGTATAACTCAGCTAGAGTCAAACTTCACTTAGAGTCAAAACTCTATTTAGTTTTGTAACCGTGTTTGCTATGGTTAGAAGCACTCACGGTTACAAGCAAGGTTGCGAAAATGAACAATAACAAGGCACTGGTTGTAGAAGGTGGCGCAATGCGTGGTATTTTTGCCACTGGCGTACTGGATGCTTTTATTCAAGCTAATTACCAACCTTTTAATCAATGCTATGGTGTTTCTGCCGGAGCTACTAACATTGCCGCTTATCTGTGCGCCCAATACAAACGTAACCATGCAGTGATTACTGATTACTCTTGCCGACCTGAATTTATTGATTTTGTTCGTTTTATTAAAGGTGGCCACCTGTTTGATTTAGACTGGCTCTGGCAAGAAACCATCCGTGATATTCGCCTAGATCTCGACACATTCGAAAAACAAGCCAGTGAGTTTTATATTGTCACAACCAATATACAAACTGGGCAGGCAGAGTACTTAAAAGCAAGTGCAACTCATCTTGAACAGCAATTAAAAGCCTCATGCGCGTTGCCTATTGCATATCGAGAATTTCCCGTTATCGACAATTTACAGCTTACTGATGGTGGCGTGGCAGATTCTATTCCTATTCGTAAAGCATACGAGATGGGTAATAAAGAAATCACCGTTATTTTATCTCAGCCTCTTGGCTATAAGAAAAAGCCTTCTAAAGCGCCTTGGTTTGTTAAACGTCTTTATAAGAAGACCCCGGCATTAGCTGAAGCCACCTTAAGGCGTGCAGAAAATTACAATCAAAGTATTGATTTTATTACCAACCCGCCAAGCGATTGTAAAATTAATATTATTGCACCGCCCCCCAACTTTGCAGTTGGTCGAACAACGAAATCATTTGAAAAACTCAGTGCGGGCTATGAAATGGGCTTAAATGCGGGTACACATTTTTTAACTCAAGTTGCCTAAGCTAACGCATTAAAAAACAGGAACAATCTTCAAGCGTTTTCGAGGTCATTGGCTATACTTTAAAGAGTTACGTTAGCCAAGGATTGACCATGAAACTCCCCTTAACTTTTATTACTGCCTTCAGGGTTTTAATACTCTCTTTTCTATGTTTATTTTCATTTTTTAGCCAAGCTATTGAGTGGCCTCAACAAGTGCAAACATCACAAGGCACACTCATTGTTTATCAACCCCAACCAGAGAAACTCAACGGTAATACTTTAACAGCCCGTGCAGCAATGTCATTTTCATTTTCAGGCAATGACGCTGTGTTTGGCGTATTTTGGTTTACCGCTAAACTAGATACTGATCGCGAAAACGATACCGTCACTGTTCGCAATATGATTGTCACCGATGTACGCTGGCCTGAATCAAAAGATGCAGGAGAACAAAAATTTACTGCTGTCGTTAATGAAGCAATAAAAGCCAGTCAATTCGAAACCTCGCTTTCGCAACTTACCGCCAGCCTTGAGAGTGCAGAAGCAGCAGAACAAAGTTTAACGCAATTAAAAACCGACCCTCCAACGATTATTTTCAAAGAGCAACTGTCGGTATTACTGAGTTTTGATGGTGAACCTAAGTTTAGTCAGATTGAAAACAGCCAATATGAGCGTGCTTTAAACACCGCCATGACAGTGATTAAAGATAGCAAAAGTAAACTTTGTTATCTCACCGATGGGCAATTTTGGTATCAGGCAAAACAAGCCAAAGGGCCTTATGACTATACTCAGTCGCCACCTGCTGAACTTGTAAAAATGCTCCCTAAAGATACCGAAAGCTCAGATCTAAGTGCACCACCAGCCATTGTTGTAGCCACTAAACCCACAGAGCTTATTGCAACTGATGGCGCAGCTAAATGGAAAAGCCTAACCGGTGGCGAGCTCATGTATGTGTTTAACACTGAAACCCCGTGGCTACGTGAAATGCAAACGAATAACATGTATGTCTTATTATCTGGGCGCTGGTATCGCGCAAAACAACAAACAGGCCCTTGGACATTTGTACGTGGCGACGAACTACCAGAAAGCTTTGCCAATATTCCACCTGAATCAGATTTAGGTGGTCTCAGAGTTTCAGTTGCTGGTACTGAAGAAGCTGACGAAGCAGTATTAGATGCAAAAGTGCCGCAAACAGCGGCTATCAGCCGTAAAGATACGAGTTTAACTGTGTACTATGATGGCAAACCTAAGTTTGAACGTATCCCTGGCACGCAAGTTTCTTATGCCATTAATACGGATGCACAAGTGCTGCAAATTAAAGGCAAATATTATGCAGTCGATAATGCGGTGTGGTTTAAGGCAGATTCCGCGCAAGGGCCTTGGCTTGTTGCTGATAGCATTCCAAAAGATGACATCGCAAAAATTCCTCCAAGTTCTCCCGTTTACAACGTCACTTACGTCGAGATATACGAGTCAACTCCTGAGGTTGTGTATGTTGGTTATTACCCAGGTTACATGTGGTCATACCCTTATTATGGCGTGCCAGTGTATGGAACGGGTTGGTATTACCCGCCATACTGGGGCGGTGGCTACTACTACCCTCGCCCACCAACGTGGGGTTTTAATATTGGCTATAACAACTGGACCGGTTGGTCGTTTGGCTTAAGTTGGAGCAATGGTTTTTTAAATTTAGGGATGAATTGGAATGTTGGATGGCCAACCCATTATCGACCTTATCATTGCTGTAATGGCTGGTATGGGGGTGGTTACCGCGGCCCTGTTATTATTAATAATGGCAACATCAATATTGGTAACAAGATTAATGTTGGCCATAAACCAGATCATCATGATAAACAGCCAAGACATAACATTTATAAACGCGATCAAAGTAAATCTCGTCTTGCTTCGAAGCAGCAAGTGAAACGCGATTTAAAAACAGCCATCAGCCAACGCGATAAAGCAAACAACGTGTTCGCCGACCAAAAAGGTAACGTGCTCAAGCATGATGCCGATAAATGGCAACAACGTGTTGAAGGTAAATGGCAAACTCTCCCCGCTGATAAACAGCAAGAAATCAAAGAGCGTGCACAAAATATTGACCGTCAACAAGTACAAAATAAATTGCAAAGTATAGATAAAAGTAAAGCGAAGCAAACATTGCAGCAGCGCCAGCACACACAAAATAGGCAACAAAATCGTATGCAGCAATTAAATCAAGCAAATAGAGCACGTCAGCAAGGTATGCAGCGCCAACAAATGCGTCGTAATACACAAAGACAGATGCCTCGGCAAATGCCTAATCGCGGTCATTAATGTAAAAACAGGAACAAAGCAAAGCCAGCGTAAATACTGGCTTTGTTATCTTAACCAGAGCCAACGGCCCTCTTTGGCTACCTTTAAGTCGTAATAGGTATCTATCTTAAGAAAAAGCCTGCAAAACAATTGCAAAAACTTGCTTAAAACCATTTCTCTATTAGCTTTAATACTAAGTCCTTACAAAAATTTGCACGCTCATGTTAAATAACTACACCGTTCGTACGCGATTAGCCGTCTTGGCTTTGTTACCGGTTACAGTTTTTGTGATCACCTCTATTTTTACAATGTCTATTATGTCGGACATGGTAAAAGGCATCGACAGTTTATATGACGATAGAGTCATCCCCCTTGAGCAAATAAAAACAGTATCGGACAATTACGCCGTTAGCATTGTTGATCTATTCCATAAATACCGTGCTGAGCAAATTTCAAAAACTGACTTTCTAGCCGCCGTTGAAAATGCAAAAGACGTTGCTGACAGCAAATGGAAAAGCTACTTAGGAACTAAACTAACCACAGAAGAGCAGCGCTTGGTTAATATCGTGGAAAAGAATCTTGCTGTGGTACAAAGCGCACTCAGCACGTTTTTAACCCAAGTTAAAAGTGACCAACTTAAAGCAGTGCCCAACGAGGTGTTCGTAAAAAATCTTTACGATGTGTTTGACCCACTCAGTGAAAGTTATCAAGGGCTAATAAACTTACAAATCAATGAGGCTAACAAGTTTAAAAACGCCGCAGATAAAGACTTTGCTCAAGTCACCATCGCTATGACCGCATCTATCACCATTTTAATAATTGTGTTGCTGGCTATTGCCTTTATCATTTACCGATCTATTCATAACCCATTGTTATCTTTAAGTGAAACGATAGGTTCTATCTCTGAAAATGCCGATTTACGTCTGCGCGCAAAAACCCATGGTAATGACGAAATAGCCCAAGCAGCAAACCACTTTAATGCCATGATGGAGCGCATTCATGCATTAGTAAATGATGTAACGAGCGCCACTCTCACCCTTTCATCTGCTGCTGAGCAAATGAACTCAATTAGCGACCAAGTTGCAAGCACAGCCACAGAGCAAGAGCATCAATCAGCGATGATTGCCACCGCCATTACACAAATGAGTAGTGCCATTGAACAAGTGGCCGCAAATGCATTATCAACATCAGAAAAAGCCACTCACACTGATAAAACAGCCAAGCAGGGTCAGCAGTCTGTGCAAGAAAATATCGATGCAATAAACCGTTTATCACATATCGTTAATGCGAATACAAAACTAATCAATGAGTTAAATACACAATCAACCGATATCAATCAAGTGGTGATGATGATCCAAGGCGTTGCAGAACAAACCAATTTACTTGCATTAAATGCGGCCATTGAAGCAGCACGCGCAGGTGAGTCGGGTCGCGGTTTCGCGGTGGTGGCCGATGAAGTCAGGCAGCTTGCGCACAACACGCAAAAAGCAACAGCCAGTATTAACGAAATGATCAGTAAACTACAAGCAATGGCGCAGCAAGCAGTTACCGCCATGGGTAATGCAGACGAAAGTGCTAAACAAAGTGTTGAATATGCAGAGCGCTCATCACAATTACTGACTGAAATTACTCAAGAAATGGCACTTATTGCCGATATGAACAACCAAGTATCCACCGCAACGGATGAGCAAACCACTGTTGCCAACGAACTAAGTTGTAATATTAATGAATTTAGTAGTAGCATTTCACTGGTTAGCGAAAGCTCGCAACAAAATGCGCAAGCCAGCCAAGAATTGGCCTCATTGGCTTCGCGTTTACAACAGCAGGTTCATGTTTTCAAAGTATAGTCGTCTAAAACTGCGCTCAAAAAGCAGAGACTCGAAATAATGAATAGAGCAATACTGATATTACTAATGACCTTTGCTCTGTCGAGTCTACAAGCCTTTTGCCATGAACAAATTGTTATACAGCTTGCGAAGCCAAATTATACCGATGCGGTAAAAAACCAATATATTCACGATATTCTCGACAAAAGTTTTGCCGCAATGGATGCGGATGTAGTGCTGCTATACAATGTTAAGCCAATGAATAATAAACGTATTGTAGAGCAGCTGAGTCATAATAAAACAATTACCTTAGCATGGCTTTCTTTGCCTCACGAGCACGCTGATTCTCTCGTCAAAACGACAATCCCACTCTATAAAGGGCTACACGGCAAGCGCTTACTGATTATTCGCCATGAAGACCAAGAAAAGTTTAGCGGCATTAAAACCCTTGCTGATTTAACTCCCTTGGTTGGCCTGCAACAACAAAGTTGGTCAGATTATACCGTATTGAAAAACAATGGTTTAACAGTTAATGGTGAGCTTGATTACCCAGGAATGGTAAAAGCCCTTGAAACAGGACTCGGTGATTACTTTCCACGCTCAGTACTGGCTATTGGCACCGAACTGAATAGACTAAAACAGTTCAATTTTGTCATTGCGCCAAACATTATGTTGCAATACCCCAGCGACTATTACTTTTACCTAAGCAAAGAGAATCAACACATTAGAGATATGCTAGAGCAAGGTATGCAAAAACTGCAGCAATCAGGTGAACTTGAGCAACTCTATTTGCAATATTTTGGTGATGTTGAAAAACAATTTTCGTTGAAGCAACGTCACATCATCACGCTAAAAAATAAGGAGTAAGCATGCTAAAAGCGCTGCTAATTATCATTATGACATTGGCGATTTTTGCTGCGGGTTTTATAGCTGGGGTTTACAGTTTACCTATTTTAACTGAACAACCAGCACCCGATATTGCTGTTTTGAAGCAGCATCAAGGTCGAGCTCAGTTTAGTGCAACGTTTAAACCCGACCTGAAAGGCTCAGATCGCTTTCATTATGGTGATGGCATGGTGTATCTAACCAATGATGCTATTTCTATGCAAGGCACGTTATCACCAGGCCCCGACTATCAACTTTATTTATCGCGAAACTTTATTGATAACGAAGCCAATTTTTTAGCACAAAAAGGCACTATGCAGCGTGTTGCAGGGGTGCGTTCGTTCAATGGCTTTAAATTAGTTGTACCACAAGGTATTGATGTCAGTGATTACAATACAGTGGTTATTTGGTGTGAAAGTTTTGAGGAATTTATAACCGCAGCGCAGTATCAGTAGCTTGATTAATAAAAACAAAGCCGCCTTTGGAGAGGGCGGCTTTAAAGCGGCAGCTATGGGTGTGAGCTGCCTAATCAAGAGTCATTGTTTATGCAACTAATTAAGCTGCATCTTCTGTGCTTTGAGTCTCATCGCTGTGACGAATTAAGTAATCAAATGCACCTAAACTTGCCGTTGCACCACTGCCCATGGCAATAATGATTTGCTTAAACGGCGTTGTTGTTGCATCACCTGCCGCGTAAACACCCGGTAAAGATGTTGCACCTTTGCTGTCTATTTCGATTTCGCCAAAGCGAGTCAGTGATAACCCTGAATCTTTTAACCATTCAGTGTTTGGCACCAAGCCGATTTGCACAAAGATACCTGCAAGCTCAAGTGATTTTTCATCACCAGAGATGCGGTCAATATAGCTTAAGCCTGTTACTCGTTTACCATCACCAACAACTTCTGTCGTTTGCGCATTTTTGATAATCGTAATGTTCTTTAAGCTATTTGCTTTACGAATAAGGACTTCATCAGCACGTAAAGTATCAGCAAATTCAAGCACGGTGACATGCTCAACAATGTTTGCAAGGTCGATTGCAGCTTCAATACCTGAGTTACCACCGCCGATCACCGCAACAGCTTTACCTTTAAATAACGGACCATCACAGTGAGGACAATAAGCAACGCCATGACCGCGATACTCTTTTTCACCTGGTACGTTCATTTCACGCCAGCGTGCACCGGTTGCTAATACCACTGATTTAGCATTTAAAACCGCACCATTTTCTAGCGTGATTTGGTAATTACCTTGCTTAGTAAGCGATGCCGCACGTTGATTTTGCATAACATCAACGTCGTATTCTTTTACGTGCTCTTCTAGTTGAGCAACTAATTTAGGACCTTCGGTCGCTTTAACTGATATAAAGTTTTCAATTGCTAACGTGTCAGAAACCTGACCACCAAAACGCTCTGCAACCACGCCGGTATTTAAGCCTTTACGTGCTGAATAAATTGCTGCAGAAGCCCCTGCTGGTCCACCACCAACAACAAGTACGTCAAATAACTCTTTGTCGTTTAGCGCTTCGGCTTGGCGTGCAGCCGCTTTGGTATCGACTTTATTTAAGATATCAGTCAGATTAACTGCACCTTGACTAAACAGCTCGCCATTTAAATACACCGCTGGCACCGCTAGGATATTGCGCTCGTTCACTTCGTCTTGGAACAAAGCACCATCAATCATAGTGGCCGTAATGTTTTCGTTGTGTGCTGCCATTAAGTTCAGTGCTTGCACAACTTGCGGGCATGTTTGACAACTTAATGAAATATATACTTCAAAGTTAAGTGGCCCAGGTAATGATTTAATTTGTTCAATTTCAGTCTCTGATGCCTTACTTGGATGACCACCTGTGTGAAGAAGTGCAAGGATCAAGCTTGTGAATTCGTGGCCCATAGGCACACCCGCAAATGTGATTTGCGTATTGTTTATAGGTGAAGATACCACCATAGATGGACGACGCACGTCTTGGTTAGGGTTATCTCGCACCGAGAATTTATCGCTTAACGATGCTAAATCGTTTGCTAAGTTTTTAAGTTCTGTTGATTTATTGCTGTCATCCAAGGCGATAAGCAGCTCAACAGGGCTGGTAATAGAAGCAAAGTGGCTTGTTAATTGGTTTTTGATATTCGTATCTAACATGGCTTAGCCCTTGAGTTCAGAATAAATAAGCTAGAAAAAATTTAGGGATAACTGCCCATCACCCGCTAATGTGCTTAATGTGAGTTGTGATGGGCAATTAAGGTTGCATTGAGATAGCAAAGCAACACTTTGCTATCGTTTAATGCAGTGGCAAATTAGATTTTGCCAACTAGGTCTAGTGAAGGAGCAAGTGTCTCTTCACCTGGCTGCCATGACGCAGGACATACTTCACCGTCGTGGTTAGCAATGTACTGTGCAGCTTGTACTTTACGTACTAACTCTTTCGCGCTACGGCCGATGCCTAAGTCGTGAGTTTCGATTACTTTGATTTCGCCTTCTGGGTTCATTACGAATGTACCGCGAAGAGCAAGACCTTCGTCTTCAATCATCACACCGAAGTTACGTGTAATACGACCTGTTGGGTCACCGATCATTGGGAATTTGATTTTACCAATTGTGTCAGACGTATCGTGCCATGCTTTATGAGTGAAGTGCGTGTCAGTTGATACTGAGTAAACTTCAACACCCATTTCTTGTAGTTGCTCGTAGAAGTCAGCAACATCACCTAGCTCAGTAGGACATACGAAAGTAAAGTCTGCTGGGTAGAAGAAGAAGATTGACCACTTACCTAGCACGTCTTTTTCTGTTAGCTCAACAAAGTCACCGTTGTGGTAAGCTGTTGCATTGAATGGTTGTAGTTTTGTGTTAATTAATGAAGTGCTCATAGTATTCCTCATTGATGTATTTAAAAATGTTTAATTAACGCAGCCTTGCGTCTGCTTGATTAATACAATAGAGGTGTGAGCGATTAAAATAAAATTGATTGTTTAGATTAAATTGATTTGTTTTTTAGATTGAAAAATAAAAAGAAGCAAAAACTACAAAGCCCTCAAACACTTACGTCATAGAGGGCTTTCTCTTCAGGGATTAAAGTTACTTACTAAAACCGTATAAACTCTTTGGTTTAATGTAGTTAGGCTCAATTCCTTGCTCTTTTGCAGCTGCTAACATCACTTGTTCAATCCAACCTGCATCCATAATGTTCATATAGTTGCCATCTGGGTCAAAGTTAATGTTAGACCCCATAACCACCATAAAGGTATCGGTCACTTCAGTGTTGTCTGCTGGTACTTGAAATTGATGAATCGAACCGCCTGGTTCAAACAAATAGCTGCCTGCCACTTGTAAATCATCTGGGTATTCTGTGTAGTGCCAGCTGCCTGCTAATGTATACAAATGTACAACACCGGTATGAAAATGCTTTGGTAATACCGTACCCGGCTCAAATAAAACACGTAATACCCATACCCCATTCTCAGAATCCAGCATGAGTGGATAAATGTGTACCCCTGGTAAGGCGTTTTTAATCAGCTTTTCATCATTGGTATGAATAGTCAGTAAGAAATCTTGATGATTAATAATATCTGGTAATGCCATGTGTGTGCCCTCTTTTCACTTGCTTTCAATAAGTTAACTAGTTGTCTTTAATTTGCTGTGGCGGTATCTGTGTGTGGTTCTTCTTTACAAAGCCCTTGCCCATACGCCCACTGCAAAGCATGTTGCATACCTTGCTGTAAGGTAAATTCAGGTTGATAACCAAAAATATGCTGTGCCTTTTCATTACTATAAGCTGCACTTTTACGACGCAACATGCGCATGGTCGACGGATTGATATCCGTGGTTTTACCAACAAGGTGATAACACCACTCAATAAACCCTGTTAGCTTTATCGCTAAAGCCAAATTCACTACTGTGACGTGCTTTTTCCCTTGTGCCTGCGCCAAATAATTAAAATAAGTTTGGTTAGTTACTTGCTCAGGGCCCGAAAGATTAAAAATTTCACCGCTTGCATCGTCGCTTATCGCACTTTGGTAAATACCTTTGACTAAGTCATCAATATAAACAGGCCCAAACATGCCCTCTGGTACCATAAACATGCCTTTGGCGATTTCTTGTAATGGGTAAGCTATCCACGGTCTTGAGCCGGGCCCATAGACATCGCCAGGGCGAATTATTGTGACATTGAGTTTTTTACTGGCGTGATAGCTTAGCGATAAATGCTCGCTCATCATTTTCGAATCGTTATAGGCTCTGCCATCAGGGAACAAAGGCGCATCTTCTTTAATATCAGTTTGCCAATCACTGCCATAGACGGCGGTCGACGAAATATGAACAAAGCGCTTTACCGTGTTTGCAGCCACCGCTGCATCCAGTAAGTTTTTAGTCCAACCCACATTCGCCTGCCATGTTTGCTTATAGCTAAACGCATTTGAAACAATTGCCGCTGTATGAATAACTAAATCGCAGTCATTCATTAATGAGCGCCAACTCGCTGGTTCATTCAAGTTACCTGCAACAATGTTAAACTCTTCACAGGGCGTTAAATCAACGCCACATACATCGACCCCATGCGCTTTAAAGTAGCGTGCGAGTGTGCGGCCAATAAAACCATTACCGCCACTGATAAAAACTTTTGAATAGTTCATTGTGTGTTCCTCTAAGCACGTTTCAGCCTTAATTGCAGTTCGCAGGCTGATTGGTTAATACATTGTTAAACTTTAATGGCATCATTTACTTTACTTTTCACGCAATTTTTTTTACTTTTTACGCCAACGCACTAAAAAAGAGCACACTATGCCCCGGCTAACACACGCACCTGATCTAATTAGAGTATCTGCTCTACATGGTTATATTGAGCTGATAGAAAGTAAATTGGTAAACCCTGATGCACTACTATCGCGCGTTGGTTTAGATCGAAAACAACTCTCTGAGCCAAATAATTTTGTGCAGTATCAACAATTGATCCAGCTGTTAGAAATCACGGCTAAAGAGTTAAACCTACCCTATTTTGGCCTTGAGCTAGGCCGCTGGCAGAGCTTAAATATCTTGGGCTCAGTCGGTTACTTGATGGGAAACTGCGACACCCTTGAAATGGCGCTAAAGAACTTAACTAAGTACTATCATGTACATCAAAATAGTGCTGATTTACTGCTCGAAGTTGGTCAAGACTATGTAAAACTCTCGTTTTTAGTACGCAATAGCTTAAAAATAAGTGTTCACCATGGCGCGGATTTAGCCATGAGCGTAGGCGTCAATTTATTAAAACAATTAACCGATGACCAAATAAAACTACATCGCTTAGAACTTCCTCATAGTGGTAATGAAAATCCTAGCGTATATCGTCAAGCGTTAGGTCAACTCCCGGTATTTAACTGTGCCCATACCGCAGTAGTATTTGATAGAAAGTATTTAAAGATCCCTATCAAAAACTCAGATAAACAATTATTTTCGATACTTAGCCAGCAACTTGGGGATCTTAAGGACACTAAGCGAGAAAACATTTCAGATCACGTTGAGGTGCTGATCAAGCAATACCTACTTCACGAAGACTTTGGTGTAAACCTGATAGCTGAAAAACTATCAATGAGTGCCCGTAGTTTACAGCGGCACTTAACAAAGCATGACACAACCTTTCGTGAGTTAGTTGACGATGTACGTTGCAATTTAGCACATCAATATTTAACTGAAACTAGCCTCAGTTTATCGAACATCTCAGATATCTTAAGCTTTTCTAATTACAGCGAATTTACTCGTGCGTTTAAACGCTGGTATGGCATACCACCAAAAGATTACCGTAAATCACTTTAGCCTTTTTGGCGCAAAAAGTTAAAAATGGGTCGTATAAAGCTAAGTTTTCGGTTAACAATTTATATATATTGGCTAGCTAGTTTCGCTAATTAGTGGTCGTGCAATGTTAAGAAGAGTGTTTATTACCGGTGCCAACAGTGGTATCGGATTCGAATTGGCAAAGCAATATATTCTAAGAGGTGACGATGTTGCATTATTCGACTTACATTTTTGCGAACAAACTAAACAATCGCTCGGTGAGCTTGCCGATTATTATCAATACGTTGAGTTTTTTGCGACGCCTATCTGTGATACTGAAGCACTGCAAACCCAAGTAAATAATGCAATTGCAGCGATAGGAAAGCCTGATTTGGCTATTTTCAGCTGCCATACTTATGAGCAGCTAAGTAACGAAAATAGTATTGCTTGTCAGCACTTTGCAACAGTCATCACGCCACACTTGGGCATGAACAGTCACCTAGCACTGACCACACCGCTTATTGATGCCACTCAATTTACGCCACAGCCCAGCGCCTTGATTTTAGCCAAAGAGCTCCGTAAAAAATTTAAACCTAACAACATAAAAGTCAGTTTAATTTGTGCAAGTAAAACGCACAGTACTTTAGCCAGCCCAGCCTATGCTGCAAAACACATTTTGCGCGGCTTGGATAAACAAAAATTAATGGTGATCCTAGGCTTACAATCTAAACTAACCTATATCATGAGTCGTTATTTGCCAAATTGGATAATGGATTCAGTGATGGATCGCTTGATAAAACAACAACTAATAAGAACAACACGCTAAGGAATACCCATGAACACACATGATAACCTCACGCAATTAATTGAGCATACGTGTCAGACTTATGCCGAACTTCCAGCCTATAACAGTGCGGGAAAAACGCTCAGCTATGCACAAGTTGAACAACAGTCTCGTTATTTAGCGCAGTGGTTTCAACAGCAAAGTGGCCTTGTTGCAGGGGACCGAATCGCCATTCAATTACCGAATATTGTTGATTACCCTATCGTTACCTATGCAGCATTTCGTGCCGGATTAATCGTTGTCAATACCAACCCACTTTACACCGCTCGCGAAATGCTACATCAGTTTAATGATGCCGATGTAAAAGCCATTGTTATTCTTGACGCCCTTACCGATAAATTAGCAACTATTATCGATGATACGTCAATCAAAACAGTTATTGTTGCAGCCGCGGTTTCTGAGCCAACATTGCAAGAGGGTCAATTTTCGTTAAATGAACTTATTCGCCAAGGTGAAAGACTCGCTCCTCTTAACGCTCATCAAGCCAGTCGTGATGATATTGCTGTTTTACAATACACCGGCGGTACCACAGGAGTTGCCAAAGCGGCGATGCTGAGTCATGGCAACATATTAGCCAATGCCGAGCAAATGAATGAGCGCTTTGATGACATTTTAACGCCCGGTCAAGAAACCGGTATTTGCCCGCTTCCGCTTTATCATATTTACGCCTTTACGGTGAACATGGTTGGTCTATTTGCTATGGGCCAATTTAATGTACTGATACCAAATCCTCGTGATTTAGATGCCTTAGTTAAACAAATCGAACCATTTGGAATTAATTACTTTTCAGGCATCAACACCTTATTTATTGGCTTGTGCATGCACCCGGGGTTTAAGGCACTGAATTTTTCAAACTTAAAAATGACCGTCTCTGGGGGCGCAGCCCTCACACATGCTGCAGCCGATGCGTGGATGAATACCACAGGTTGCACAATCACAGAAGGCTATGGCTTGTCAGAAACCTCGCCTGTTGCAACGTTAAATGACTTTAAAAAAGAAGAAATTGGTAGCATTGGCCGCCCACTTTCAAACACCACCGTCGAAATTTGGAATGAAAATGATGAGCCTGTAGCTGACGGTGAGTCTGGCGAGATCGTTGTTAAAGGCCCACAGGTGATGATGGGTTATTGGCAGCGCCAAGATGAAACCGATAAATGCATGAAACGGGGCTTTTTCAAAACCGGTGATGTGGGTCTGAAGCTTCCAAGTGGTAATTACAAAATTGTAGACCGTTTAAAAGACATGATTATTGTTTCTGGCTTTAACGTGTACCCTAATGAAGTTGAAAACGTACTTTGTCAGCACCCTGCTATCTGCGAAGCGGCCGTAATTGGCGCAAAAGATGAAAAAACTGGGGAGCGTGTTTGTGCCTACATTACCTTAAAAGAGCAGATTGATGAGCAACAAGTGAGTGACTATTGCCGCGAAAACTTAAGTGCTTATAAAGTGCCTAAATCAATCATTTTTATGGAACAATTACCTAAATCGACGGTTGGCAAAATTCTACGTCGAGAGTTACGCCAACAATAAAGCGATCGTTTTAGCCGCCTAACTGGTATAAAATAACCACGAGTTATTTTATACCAGTTAGGCGGCTTTAAGGTCATTATGGAAAAGTTTATTAATCACATTCAACTCGGTTACTTAGGTTTACTGCCGTTTTTAGGCTGCGTTGGCTGGCCACTCATTGCTGGCAGTAATGCCGTCAACTTAGACTTTTTCACTTTTTATAGTATCGCCATTTTGGCGTTTATGGCTGGTAACTTATGGCATGCAGGCCAGCAAACCCATGCTGATGCCATTAAAGCGATTATTCCTATTCTACCGATTGGCTTTTTAAGCTTTTTACCAACAACCTGGACTCTCGCTTGGCTCGCTGCAAGTTTCTGGTTGGTGTTGTTATTCGAAAAAAGTTCACCACAGTGGCAAACCTATCATATTGATTATCAAAAAATGCGTTTCGTTTTAACGTCTGTGGTTTTTGTTTGCCATATTTTTGTAATTGGCATGAGTATCTATCCTGAGTAGCCCTTTTATCGCGATTGCGGTAACATCCGCGGCTCAGTTTTTTAAGGACTTGCTATGATAGATCAACTTCGCGCTAAACTAGATCACCTTGGCGAAAATTACGTCGAGAAGAATGCGCACTTCAAAGTGAAAGTGATCCCGTTTTTCTGTTCCATTCAAATAAAAAAAGACCATAAAAAACAAGGTGGCTTAACTTTTTATTCGAATCAACTGATTGAAATCTTCTTGGCAACACTATTTTTGTTGTTTGGCTTAATGCTGTTTGATGCCGATGCTGGATTGACCCACGGACCTATACATATCGCCTTTGCAGTGCTAATAAGCTTTAACTTGATCATCAAGCAAATTGCCATCGAAGGACTCAAAACGCGCTTAGCGCTTTGCCCTGAAATAACCATCGAAGAACAGCCTGAGCAAGGCAAATAAGCTATGTTTTTAGACCCTAGTTGGCGCATCTTAACGGTGGGCGATGGTGACTTATCTTTTTCTTTGGCCTTAGCTCGCCATTTAAAACCCGCCATGCTGATTGCATCAACCTATGATGATGCAAATACCATAGAGCAAAAATACAGCGACAATGCGCTTAGTTCACTGCAACAGTTAAATATAACAACCTTAACTGAATTTGATGTCACTAAACCCGATGCATGGCAGCGCTTAGGCGACGCTCGTTTCGATGTAGTTATTTTTCAATTTCCCCTTATACCTGCGTTTAAAGGTGAAGCAGCATTTAAAGCAAATACCCAACAAGGCGGTATGAATGTTTTAAACCGAGCCTTGTTGCATCGCTACCTAGACTACGCAAGCCAGTTTGCATTAGATAGAAATGGCCCGATGTTGTGTTACATCACCTCTAAAGATGTAAAACCGTATCGTGAATGGAATATTGAAGGCAGCTTAAATCAAGGGCTAAACTGCCATTATCTTGGCCAAATGCCATTCGATATTAATTTATTCCCGGGCTATAAAATTCGTAATGTTGACCGCGATAAACATGTTAAAGACACCAGCGGCATTACCTATGTATTTAGCGAAAAAACTGACAATGAGATTACTGCTAAGCTGACTTTACCCGCTTATTTAGGCGATAAACACTGTGCATTATGCCGCGTAGGCCCTTATATGGCACAGGAAGATGAAGACAAACATGTGTTAAGCAAAAAGCACAAACAAATGGAAAAATTTGAACAGGATTGGCAAGCATGGCTTGCACAAAATAACGAGGAGTAACCATGAACTTTGTCATTGTTGGTACCAACTTTATAAGCGACACATTACTGAGTGCAGCTAAACAGCTAGAAGCGTTTTCCTTATATGGCGTGTGCTCACGAGCGCAGCAAACTGGCGAGGCTTTTCTTGCTAAACATGACCTTGCAGATGCTAAAGTGTTCACCCACATTGAACAAGTATGCCAAGATCCATTGGTCGATGCCGTCTACATTGCTGCACCAAATAGCTTACACAAAGACTATGCTGTAATGTGTTTAAAAGCCGGTAAACATGTTTTAGGCGAAAAGCCTTCGGCTGCTAATAGCAAAGAACTTGAGGCTATCATTCAAGCGGCAAAAACGCATCAACGCTTATACATGGAAGCGATGATGACCACGCATTTACCAAACTTCGCACGCTTAAAAAATGCCCTCACAAAAATTGGCACACCCCGCAAATACATTGGTCAATATAGTCAGTATTCATCACGTTACGATAAATATAAAAATGGCGAGCGCCCAAACACTTTCTTGCCAGAATTTGCTAATGGTGCATTAGTCGATTTAGGTATCTATCCGCTGTATATTTTACTCGCAATATGGGGCGCACCTCAGAGTGTAAAAGCCAGTGGTGTGTTACTTGAAACCGGTGTTGATGGGGCTGGTGACGTATTATTAAATTACGCTGATAAGCAAGCGGTGATCAGCTACTCAAAAATCTCACAAGGCGATAACTTTACTGAAATCCAAGGTGAAAAAGGTCGCATTCGTATCGAAGCCGTCTCTTTATTAAAGCGCATGCAATATATCGGTAACGATGGCACGGTTGAAGAACTCTCTGAGCAATTTGATGAACACTTTATGCGCCATGAAGTAAGCCACTTTATTCAAGCAGCGAATGCAGGACAGATTGAGTCATCAGTTAATACTCATACACTGTCAAAACAAGTTATGGCGGTGCTTGATGAAGCGCGAAGCCAACTTGGCGTTGTGTATCCCGCAGACCAATAAATACATTATTCAAGGGCAGTTAACACTGCCCTCTTTCATTTTAGCCACTCAACATAAGCTTAAATAATTACCCACAATTAAGTTTCTCATAACTTTTATTCAAATTAGATTTTTGTACTATGGTTAATAGTATTTACTTTCAATAAGAAGGGTAATACTTTGACTATTCGCTTTTTACTCAGAGCCGTTTTCGCAGCAACTATTACCCTTGCTGCTGGGCTACTTTTAATTATTCTATTCTTGCAGTCAGGCCAAGATAAAAGTATGGACTCTGCTCAAGAGCGTTATGAGCTCAGTCACCTTGCCAAGTTTTCAGCTGCAAACTCGATTCATTTAACCGAACTTGCCCGTCAGCATGTTGTGACCTTAAACCCTCGCTATGCAGATGAGTACCACCAGCTTGTTGATCAAATTGAAGGCAAAGCAGCTTGGCTTAACGGCGAAAAGAAAAGTTTCGAACAACGCCTAAAAGCGTTTAATGTAGCCGCTGATGATTTAGCCCTGTTGCAAAAATCAAATGATTTGTCGCTCAAACTGGTTGAAACAGAAGAACAAGCATTTAGTTTAGTGGGTGACTTGCTTGGTCGCGATACAAATAACTTAACTGCAAGCGAGCATAAAAAGTGGGTGCAAGCTATTACGCTTTTAACCAATGATGCATACATGGCCGAAGTTGAAAAAATTCAGCAACCTGTACAAGCATTTTTAAGTTCAATTGAGAAAAAAAGTGCTGCAGAAGTTAAAAGCAATCACGACCGTGTGGTTACCTTAAGTTTAATTAGCACCGTGTTAGTCCTGACTATTATTGCTACCTTGATAGTGTGTTACTGGCAATTAGAGAAAAAAGTAATTAAAGCAACCCATGCCTTAATTGATGAAGCTAAGCGTATTTCTGAAGGGGATCTGTCTCGTTATATTGACCACAAAGCCGATGACGAAATAGGCCAGCTTGCGAGCAGCTTTAATATTATGGTT
Source organism: Pseudoalteromonas sp. S4492 (assembly GCF_005886115.1). Lineage (NCBI taxonomy): Bacteria > Pseudomonadati > Pseudomonadota > Gammaproteobacteria > Alteromonadales > Pseudoalteromonadaceae > Pseudoalteromonas > Pseudoalteromonas sp. S4492. The sequence goes on along the minus strand of NZ_PNCP01000035.1, from coordinate 33,784 downwards.
GATAAACTGTCTCAGCTTCTTAAAGAAATTCATGATCAATCAGAGCAAGCGCAAGTGGCTGCAAAAAGCCTCGACGAAATTTCACAGCAAGCTAAAACGCTCAATGATATTCAAAGCCAAGCGATTGAAGTGATTTCAAGCTCAGTCTATGAAAACTCAACGGCTGTTAAAGAGGTTTCTCAGAACTGTGCAGCCGCAGCAAGCAGTGCTACCGCAGCCAATCAAAAAACCCAAGAAGGCCTTTATGTTGTAAAACAAGGGGTGAGCTCAGTTGAGTCTGTGGCCGATACATTAACAAAATCACTCACTGACCTTAACCAACTCGAGGCCTCAGTGAATGAAGTCACGGTTATTTTAAGTGTTATCAGTAATATTGCCGAACAAACTAATTTATTGGCACTCAATGCCGCAATCGAAGCTGCCAGAGCGGGTGAACAAGGCCGAGGCTTTGCCGTTGTTGCCGACGAAGTACGAACGCTGGCAAGCCGTACGCAAAGCTCCACCCTTGAAATTCAAGATAAAATTGACTCATTACAATCGGCAACTAATGCGGTGACACAAAGGATCCGCTCTAGTGATAATCAAATTAAAGAGGCAGTGATCAATTCGGAAAAAGTGGGCCATATGCTCGATGAAATTAGCGTGCAAGCAAAAGCCATTTCTGAGGCCAATATGACCATTGCTTCTGCATCTGAACAGCAATCTCAAGTGACAGAAGAAATCGCCCAGCGCTTAAATGAAGTACAAGACACCAGCCGTAAATCACAGCAACAAACGCAAAGTATCTCATCTTCATCGAGTAAGCTGGCTAACTTGGCAAATAACTTAAACGGGCAAATTAACCGATTTAAATTAAGCTAGTCGCTGAGTAAACCAGCGACTAGCGTTTAGTTTAAAATCGGTAAGTAACAGATGCACCGATTGTTTGTGGGTTTACAACTGCCACATAGCCTTGTGGGTAGCGACCACTGACAGGTTCTTGTGAGGTATACGCCTCTTCATCTAAGGCATTGTTGATGAAGGCACTTATCAACCATTGTTCAGTATCGTAAGTCATCGATAAACGCGTAATGGTGTAATCACCTGCAACGCGTTCTTCTGTATTTGTTAAGTCACCATAAAATTCATCAACATAATTGGCACTTAAATTCACTTTTAGACTATCGGTAAACCAATGCGACAGACCTAAACTCGCCGTTAACTCCGGTGCAGAGTTTAAATCATTGCCGACGGCATCAGGAAAGGCTGATGATTCATCAATTTTAGTTTTCAATAAACCAAAGCCACCATGTAACTGCCACTGATCGCCCAGCATGCTGTAGGCTTCTACTTCTAAACCATAGCTATGAGCATCTTCAATATTAGTGATTTTACGCTCTGAGCTTAGCGCTTGATAACCGTTAAAGTTATTGTAAAACACATTAGCGCTGATATTTATGTCACCATTATTGATTACGCTGCGTGAACCAATTTCATAAGTATTAACGGTTTCTTCATCGTAGTAGTAATAATCTTCAGCAGTAAAATCAAGTGCGCCGCCCCCGGCATTGTAACCACGACGAGCACTGGCAAATAACGTTGTTTCGTCGCTAATATCATATTGAATCGCGAGTTTTGGTAAACGCAGTGTGTGTGAATTATCAAGTTGCTCAACGAGCATATCACCACGAAATGCCATATTGAAATTACGTAATTGTTCTTCACGCTCAATGCGCAGACCCGCTGTTAACGTTAATTCGCGGCTTAAGTTAAAGCTTGTTTCACCATAAACTGCGGTCGATTTACTGCTATCGTCGCCGTAATAATTGGTTGCTCCGACACTTTCAAAGTCTTGGTCACGGTCAAAATAAGCAAGACCAACAAAGCCTGAGTAAAAATCATTGCTTAAACCAAAGTTCAATTTGGTATCGACAGTGATGTTACTTTCATCCATTGATACGTCAGATTCTGCACTTTCAAGTGGTTCGTAAGCTTCAAATCCCCATTTGTAATCCATATAAGCAACTAAAACATCTAACGAAAAATCATCGTTAATTTTGTAATCAACATTCACTTGCGTGGTATCAGATTCAGTATCCATAATACGTTGATATAGCGGCTCATAATCAAATGGCTCATCCGCTAAAAAGTACTTACGACCCGAATTACCTTCTTCACTGTAAGTTGAATAAGTTAGCTGTACAGCAAGATCTTCGCTAGGTGTGTAAAGTAATTTAGCGCGTGTGCTACTGGTATTTAACTTGTTTAATTCACGATCAGTGGGGTTTGTTTCGTATACCGGTGGATTTGAAAATGTTTCGCCATCAACGTACTGAGTTGATAGACGAAATGCTAATACATCTTCAACTAACGCACCGGATACCACTGCGGCAGTATCTAGGTAGCTATCTTGGTTACGATAACCAACGCGCACAGCCCCTTCAAATTCTTGAGTAGGTGCTTTAGTTGTCATGTAAACGGCACCCGCAATACTATTACGACCATTACTGGTTGATTGCGGCCCTCGGTAAACTTCAATTTGTTCTACATCCCACAGACCCGTATCACCGGTTAAATCTGCAACAAACGGTTGGCTTACACCATCGATTAAGGTTGAAACACGGGCTTTGGAACCACCGCTAAATGAGTTAAAACCCGTTGCACCACCATTACCTGACACGCCTCGCATATCTGGTACCGAGCCCGTTAACACAACAACGTTCGCCATTTCTGACAGCGCTTCAGATATAGAAGCAAGTTGACCGTTTTCTAGTAAAGACTTATCAACAACCGCCACTGACGACATGGTCTCTTTAAGTGACTTCTCTGTTTTTTCACCTGTAACAACAATGGTATCCATTGATTTTCGACTGCTTTGGTCGTCATCGGCCCACGCTGAGCCTTGTGTAACAAGTAATGATGCAAGCATAACTTTGGTGAGTGAATTAAGTTTAAATGCAGTAGCCAATGTCCTTTCCCCGTAAGAGATTATTAGAATTAAACAAATTGAGTTTGATAAAAAAGCGCTAGGAAATTAACACAAGCTTAATGATATTGCAATTGAGTTTAGTTATCATTTACAATGAGATTTAACATCAACTACAACTATAATCTTATGCTCACTTTTACCGTTACCCTGCTTGTCGTTTTTGCTGTCAGTACTGTGTACTGCACTAGAAAGCAGCAGCGATTCTTAAAAAAACCTATTAAAAAACAATGGCGATTACTTTCGATTGCGTTAATCGTTTGCGCATTAATACTTGCCTTTCAACAATACTCAGTCACAGCGGCCGTGTTCTATATCATTTTTAGTTTGATGCTAATGTTGATGCTGATCCCTTTTATTAGCCTGCTGAAAAGAAAAGGATAATTCATGACAAGCTCATCTAAACGCCAACCAACTTGGTTAGGGAAAACCCTTGCGGGTGCATTTTTAGGGATAGCCCTCTCATTTATTTTCGTTGCATTTTTTGCTTGGTATGGCCCAGGAGGCATTGATGCTCGCGATAAAGTGCAATTTAACATGTGGATGATCACGCCTGTTTGGCTAACCATTTTTAGCTTTAGTTATTTATTCAACTCAGCAAAGCAAGCGTGGCTTGTGCTTGGCAGCTTAACTGTGTTGCTTTATGGCGTGTTTTTTATGCTAAGGAGTGCATCATGAAAGTCAGATCGGATATTCTTCGCACCTATCAAGGTGTACATACATGGACAGGTATAATTGCAGGTTTAGTGCTGTTTATTGGTTTTTATGCGGGCAGTTTGACCATGTTCAAACACGAAATACAGCAATGGGCAGCACCTATTCAAGCTCCTAAAATCACCAGCTCTAATTATGACTACCAAACGCTGGTAGATACGGCAATTAATGAGCAAGGCGAACAACTTGCTAAAGGCTTTAACCTTGATTTACATACCCAAGATGCACCTCTTTCGTGGTATATCAAAGGCAATGCCCGAGGCATGGAGCTTGATAAACAACTCAACTTCGCACACCTAAATGCTGATGGCACTTTAAACGTCAGCGCACAAACCGAAAACGAACTTGCCGATTTAGTTGATTATTTACACCGTACAGCTGGTTTTATAGGCGAAATTGGTCATGACCAATCAGGGGTCTATATTCTTGGTATTGCCTGTATTTTGTATTTTTTAGCTTTGGTCTCAGGAGTGATTATTTTACTGCCAACATTAGTTAAAACCTTTTTTGCACTGCGAAAAGAAAAAGGGCCTAGTCGATTCTGGCTCGATAGCCATAACCTTGTCGGTATAGCGAGTTTACCGTTTCATTTAGTCATTGCTTTTACCGTAGTAGTGTTTGCATTTCATGACTTTATTTATGGTGGTTTAGCGCAATTTTATGATGGCAAGCCACTGTTTCAGCGCCCTACGCCTGCCGCGCAAAGTTTTCATATTGAGAACTTACCACGCATTGATGAACAAGTACTCGCAGCGAAAAACTATGCCCCCGGCTATGAGCCAATCCATATTCGCTATAGTAATTTAAATTCGGCCTCACCTTCTGCGGTGTTTATGATGAGTAACAATAATGCGGTAGTGCGCGGACCAGATACTGATTACCTATTCATGAACCCGTACACACTAAAAGTGGTTAACTCAAGCTACCCGCAAGGCGAAGGTGCAGTGTGGGGTAACATGGTTGCCAGTATTTTCTCACTCCATTTTGGCACCTATGGGGGAGACTGGGGTCGTTGGGGCTACTTCGTTATGGGGTTACTTGGCGCCTTCTTATTCTATTCAGGTAATTTACTGTGGATAGACAAACGCTTTAAAAAAGATGCTAATAAACGCAGTACCTTGTTTATGGCAAAACTCACCATTGGCGTTTGTTTAGGATCTATGATTGCCGTAGCCTTCACACTCGTTGCTGCCAAATGGCTACCTATATTTGTTAGCAACACAAACTACGCCACCCTATACAGTTACTACGCCGCTTTTTTTGCTTTTGTGATTTATAGCTTCTTAAAACCTGTAAAAAAGGCGACTATTGTTGGGCTTTACTTGCTTGCAGGCCTATGTGCATTAATGGTGCTCTCAACCTTACTAAAACTTGCTTTAAGTAACGTTAATTCGCTTTTTTACACAAGCTATTGGGTTGATATTGTCGCTGCTATTTTTGCCGCTATATTCTTTAACATGGCCAAACGCCAGCAGCAAAAACAGGCCACGCAAACCATCATGCCGGCCTTTCAACAAGCAAGCCAAATTTAAGCATTTTGAGCATGGGTATCAAAGCAATTTGATACCCGCAATTTTGCTTTATCGAAAATCCGTGTCTGTTTAACGAAAAACATTTCTTATCCCACAAAACATCAGTAAAATCGCCGCAAACTTAAGGTATTAACTTTCATAAGGACAGTGATGCAGCGCACCATCCCACCGTTTTTTATTGCTGTTATTTGCGTGCTTCTTGCGATGGTCACCATTCAATCTGGTGCCTCCGTTGCCAAGCAATTATTCCCTTTAATTGGCCCTGAAGGCACAACCGCACTGCGCTTGGGTTTTTCTGCTGCTATTTTGTGTCTTGTGTTTAGGCCATGGCGCGCATTTCCGCCAGTGGGACAACGCATGCCTATTATCATCTATGGCCTAAGCTTGGGTGGCATGAATATTCTGTTTTATTATGCAATTGAGCGTATCCCGTTAGGGATAGGTGTTGCACTTGAGTTTACAGGTCCCCTTGCGGTTGCTCTGCTTTCGTCACGTAAAAAACGCGACCTATTTTGGGTAGCCTGCGCCATTGCTGGCATAATTTTATTATTACCCGATATGAAAGGCGAAGACAGCCTCGACCCTGTAGGTGTTATTTTAGCCCTTGCGGCGGGTGCCTGTTGGGCATTTTATATTTTGTTTGGTAAAAAAACCGGAAATCAAGGTTCAGGCGGGATGACCGTTGCTATGGGTATGAGCGTTGCCGCGATTGTACTTGTGCCCTATGGTGCTGCTCCTCAAGGCACTGCACTATTAAGCTGGGAAGTGTTACCGCTGGGTCTTTTAGTCGCCATTATGTCTAGCGCACTACCCTATACCTTAGAAATGGTGGCGCTGCGTAATATGCCTGCGCAAGGGTTCAGCATTATGATGAGCCTAGAACCAGCCATTGCAGCATTGGCTGGCTTTATGATCCTAGGCGAATTTTTAAACCTGTGGCAATGGTTAGCTATTTTACTCGTAATCACCGCGTCCGTAGGCAGCTCAATGTCGAGTAATTCTGAGGATCAGAAAAGTCAGAAAAACAGCTAATTTAACATTAAATATGCATTTTTTAGTACTTAAAGATTAAATTCCAGACTTAAAAACAGCTTTTATCGGCATTCGTAAAGTGAGGCTTCTCACTATAATGCTCACTATTAATACAAAGTGGTCTTATCTCTTTGTGTCGCAACAAACCTAATAGTGGGATTTACTTATGTCGATAAAAGCCAAATTATTTCTATCAACCCTAGCTCTTTCAAGTAGCTTTGTGACTTCTTATGCAATCGCTAATAACTGCCAAGGGGAATTAGTAGCTATGAATGCCGGCCGAGGCGAGTTAGGTGTTGTATTCGGTCTCGATGAGCTGCAAAAAACAGCTAGAGCAGACTCTGTTGCAAAATTTAGTTCTGCTGCAATTGCATATGACGAAACAACTAACCGCACTTATTATGTGTCTTCACCTATTCCACTTGAATTCAAAGTAGATGTTAGCCATCTTGATATCAGTGATGAACAACGTCCAAGTTTACCTATTAGAGGTGACAAATATAAATACAGTCGCTTAGCCTATTTTGATCATGCAACAGGCGAGCATATTGTTGTAGGTAAGACAAAATCAGTTTTCGGTATGGCATACGCTTCTGATACTGACTCACTTTTTGCAGTCAGCTTCTCAAAGCTATATCGCATAGACAAATACTCGGGCGAAGAAACTGTGCTAGCTGATTTCAGTGGCATTGATGGTTTAAGCCGCGCTGATTTAGTCATTAAAAATGGCGACCTTTTATTAGTAACAGCGACTTCTGTATATAGCATTGACCGTAATGACTATTCATATACTAAATTAGCCAATCACAACTTAGTTAATGTCACAGGTGCAACATTAAGCCAAAAAGGTGACGTTTTAATCAGTCGTGTGATTATTAATGATCATGGTGATCAAAACGAATCTAAAATTTATAAGCTTAGCCCTCATTCAGGAAAAACTTGTCTGGTTGCAACCTTGCCGATTCACATTAGTGACTTAACAACAAACACATCAAGCTCAACAAGTTGTTACACTGAAGCGCCTTGCGCTATTTCAAATGATGGCATTCCTTACTACTCAGAAACGGTTAATAACCAACTAGGTGGTGTATGGCAGTCATTTGATTTTCAAGATCAGTATTTTACAAAGCCCGCTGTGTTTTCATCAGCAGCAACCGTACATGATGAAAATGGTGGTGTTATTCGTTTAAAGAATATTGAAACAAATAGTTCTGAAATTTCATTCCAGAATTGGCAATATTTAAACACAAAACATAACGAAACTGAGTCTTTTGACTTTTTAACAATGAATGAAGGTCGCTATACAATGAGCGACGGTACAATTGTCGAAATTGGTAGTTTTAGCTTGTCTAACTCTAGAGAGTTTAAAGACGTTGTATTTTCAGAAGCATTTAGTGCCAAACCTTACGTCTTTTTGCAAACTCAAACCTACAATGGCGGACACAGTGCCTATACACGTGCCGGTAGTTTAGCAACAACAGGCTTTAAAGCTGCATTTTATGAGCAAGAAAGCTTAAATGAAGGTCATGTTGCTGAACGAGTGGCTTATTTTGCAATTTTACCTGGTTCAGGCACTTCTGGCACACTAGAAACAGTCGCAGGTAACAAACAATATAGCTTGTATCAAGCCGATATTGATCATGATGGTGGGCAGATTGGTAAACATTTTTACTTCCTCCAAGAAGAGCAATCTATGGATGAAGAATTACTTCACGCTAAAGAGCGAGTACACGTGATGGATATTGAGGAAGTAAGCCTTGCTCAAACTGTTACTGTTCGTGGTGAAGACACATACACCCTCCGCAGAAAATAAATACTCCTAAATCTAGGCGCCTTAGTGCGCCTTTTTCATACCCAATTAGTAAACTCGCCTTTTCATATACACAAAACTCTTTGACATAATTTGTTACATTTATTTGTATTAACATATCACTTTTGTGATGAATGGTGATGATAACTATTATCAGTTGTGATAACTTACCCGCCAATTGTTTCCTTATTAAAAACAATAACCCTATAAAAATTTGCTAAATAACACGCGGAGATAAAAATGAAATTCACTCAGTTGCCTGTTGCAACCGCTATTCTTTGTGCACTTTACCCTCAAATCAGTTTTGCAGAACAAACGACTGACGTAGAGGCTAATCTCGAAAAAATCGAAATTGTAGGTATTCGACAAAACCGTATTAGTGAAGGCGCGACAGGTTTAGCGCTAGAAATTGATGAAACTCCGCAATCAATCAGTGTGATCTCTGCTGAGCAATTAAAAAATTATTCTGCTTTTAACATTAATGATGCTTTACGCTTAGCGCCAGGTATCAATGTTGAAGAATGGGAAACTAACCGTACCAACTATACATCACGTGGTTTTGAAATTAAGAATACACAAATCGATGGGGTTGGGTTACCGAATGATTGGGGCATTGTTACCGGTGCAATGGAAGCATACGGCTACGAAAAAATTGAAGTGATTCGTGGTGCCAACGGCTTACTTACTGGTGTAGGTAATGCATCGGGCACGCTTAACTATGTACGCAAACGCCCTAAAAACGAAAACGGCGGCGAAATCGGTGTCTCTGTTGGCTCATGGGATTTTAAACGTTTACAAGCTGACTACTCACTATTATTAACCGAATCAGGTAGTTGGGCTGCTCGTTTTGTGGCTGCTGCAGAAGATAAAGAATCATATCTAGATGGCCTTGAGAACAATCGCGAGTTTTTCTCTGCGGTGGTAGATGGGCAGCTTACAGATAACTCAACAGTTACTATCGGTTACTCATATCAAGATGCAGATACCGATGGCAATACTTGGGGCGGCCTTGTTTATAACTACACAGATGGTACGCAAGCTAAATGGGATGTCAGCGACACAACCACCCAAGAGTGGACAATGTGGGACACCATTAACACCTCTGCATTTGTTGAATACAACTATGTTTTTGCAAACGCATGGCAGCTTCAAGCGAGCTACAACTTCCGTGGTTTTGAAGAGCAAGACAAACTATTTTATGCCAGTGGCAGCATTGATAAAGACACCAATCTTGGCCTAAGTGGTTGGCCGGGTCGCTACGACAGCGAAGTAGATGCTGATTTATTTGAAATCAAAGCATTTGGTGCCTTTGAATTGTTTGGTAAAGAGCACCAAGCAAGCTTTGGGGTAAGCCATGCTAAAAGTGATGATGTGATGTATCAACACCCGTTTGATTTTGATAATACACCCGCTTATGGACCAACGCCTGCGTTTCCGTACGATTTAGATGCGATCCCAGAACCGGATTGGTTTACGCCAGTTCTGTATTCAGATATTGAACAAAAGCTAACCCGTTACTTTGGCTCGGCTCAGTTAAATATTACTGATAAATTATTTACCGTGGTTGGTTTTAACGCTATTGAATTTGAACGCTCAGGTATGAATGCCGGTGCATCAATCGATAATGACGAAAGCGAGACAAGCCCATATATCGGTTTTACCTATAAGTTAAACGACGATTTAAACTTATATGCTAGTTACTCAGATATTTATCAGCCGCAAGAGCAAGCTGATTACAACGGCCAATACTTAGCACCGACTAAAGGCACTAACTTTGAAACCGGTGTTAAGGCTTCTTGGTTTGATGATGCCCTAATGACAACATTTGCCTACTTTACTGCAGAGCAAGATAACTTTGCGCAATATGCGGGCCTCACTGAAGATGGTATTTATTACTATGAAGGCGTGTCTATTGAGTCAGAAGGTTATGAATTTGAAGTCACAGGTAAAATCACCGACGCTCTAAATATCGTCGCATCTTATACACATATTGATGTAACAGATGAAAATGGTGATGACACGAATAAATGGGCACCTCGCGATGTTGTTGGTGTAACGGTGGATTATGCACTAACAGATGCAGTGGTTGTTGGTTTAAATGGCCGTTGGCAATCTAAAATCGAAAGTACTGATTACAATGTTAAGCAAGGTAGTTACGCGCTACTAAACGCCTTCGCGCGTTGGAATATTAATGACCAAGTTGCAGTACAAGCTAACGTTAATAATATTACTGATGAGCAGTATATTAATAGCTTACAAACCGTGGGTTATTACGGCGCGCCAACAAATGGAAGCCTAACTCTGACCTATAAGTTCTAAACGCTGTTTAGAAAAAAGTGTCGCCCGTTTGGGCGACACACATCTATTAATTAGGGCAATTACCTAATTCATAATACCCAGCACTAGTTTGCGCTAAGGTACTGGTATAAAAAGTGTTATAAAGACCGAGGTTATCACCTGAACCCACCGCATAGGCGTAAGAGCCATTCGTGGTTGCGCGATTTGCTTGCACATGCGCATAGTTGCTTGAGGTGGTTTCAGTGCATTGGTAATCACCATTCGGTGTTGAGTCACACGCATCACCCACACCATCTGCATCACTATCTAGCTGATCACTATTGGCTACCAGCGGGCAGTTATCTAGGCTATCACTGACACCATCGCTGTCGGAGTCACTCGTTTCACCATCAGGAGTGCTGTCACACACATTACCAACCCCGTCATTATCGTTATCGGCTTGATCAGCGTTCGCCACATTCGGGCAATTATCTGCGCCATCGAGCACACCGTCGTTGTCTGCGTCATTAGTCGGTTCGGTGGTGGTTTTGCATGCCTGCAATGGCCCAGCACAACTTGAATCATCATCAGCAATCCACTGACATTGATTTGTGCCCGCTGAATACTCGCGCATAGTAAAGGCTGCGGTTCCAAACGCTAAATAACAGGCAGAATAACCTTCGCCCCAGCTAATATGGCCTTCGTTGATATGAAGATTGTAATCGCCTGTCACGCCAGCATCGATGACAAAACTAATGCTATCTGTTGATGTAAGCGCAGTATCATCAGTTGCGGTGATCACGGCGTTATTATTGCCACCAGCCAAATTGCATTGCTCAGCAAAGTACTCTAGCCCATTCACTGTAGCCGTCACATCACCATTGCTAAAACTGACCACGACAGTGCTTAAATTTTGATTATCATCAATCACTGTGCCCGTTACCAAAGCGCACTGCCCGTTTACACTAGCCGCAGTGTCACTCAGTAGCGGTGCTGTAGCCGCAGGCTCTGGTCCAACGCGTACCGTAAGATTAGCTTCATCACCTTGTTTCGCTTCATTATCTGTGGCACTGACACGCACTTCATAAAGTCCATCGCTGAGTGCACTTGTCACCCCGCTAAAAGTATTATTCGCATCGACTTGCACGTTCAGTGACTCAATTAAGCTTGCCGCGCCACCGGCTAGGCTATACACGTTAATATCAACATTCGTTACACTGCCTTCTGGGTCGACTGCACTGCCTGTAATGGTGAGCTGATTATTACTGTCTGTGGCAGTTAAATTACTAATTTCAGGGCCTGCATTACGATCAACTCGTTTATTATTAGCCGCAAAGTACTCACCGAGATAGGTTGCAAAATTAATACTGTTTGCCGCCACATAATCGCCAGACGCACCTTGCCCGCCCGACCACGAATGATCCAAATTATTAAACCACAGCATAGCAACCCGATTGTCTTGCCAAAGTGACTGCTCAGCGGTACGCGTTGCATCATCACTTATTGTTGTCGTACCTGAAAGTTGATTAACCCCATAAAGGGCAGCAAAGCCATCTGCGTTTTGCTGGTTATAACAGGTATTGACTGTGGTATCGGCAGTACCGTGACCAATCACCGCTATTTGTGTGGAAAAATGATCTTTATAACTGCCAGCATAGCTTTCACAGCGGGATACAAAGGTGTTTTCAGACACTATTTCACAGGTCGAAATTGCCCCACTTGAACTTGTGCCGATGGTCGGCCCGGCGCTGGGTGCAACCCCGGCAAATACATCAGGCGCTACACAAGCCGTTTGTGCAGCCATTGCAGCCCCAGATGATAAACCTGCAATATACACTTGTTTGGGATCAATATTACGCGCTGCATCACCACTTAATGCATTGGCTAAATTAATCAAATTCTTATAATCGCCAGAGCTTCTATTGATTGCTCCTTGCCAATATGACCAGCAGCTATAACCTGCCTTATTCATAGCATCAGGAACGGCTATTACCATGCCATGGGCTTCGGCTGCATCTTCAAGATTCGCAGTTAAGTAGTTATTAATGGGTTGTACGCAGCCATGTAATACCAGCATCAAAGAATGGCCATTGCCTATGCTTGATTGCGTATCAGGAGTGTAAATATGAACATTATTAAAACCGCCAATGCTGACATTTTGCTGCCAACTCCCTGCAAAACTTGGCTGTGAGAAAATAGCAGCACAGAGCACTGCGAGTGGAGTAAACGACGCTGATTTTCGTTTACATAATTGTGTTACTTTTTGCATATATCGCCTTTATAGTCGTTATCATTGTTGTCTGTCAGTTGATGACTAACCCAATGTAGTAGAACTATTTAAAAAGCGAACTATAACTATAGTGCTATACAGCCATTAAAAAACAACCCAAAGGTAGCACCACTGGATTTATTGTCATTTTCAAAACTAAAGTTAATTTTATTAACAAAGCCAACGTAACTCGTTGGCTTTGCTTTTACTAAGGTATGGGCTTAAAAATTAAACCCTACTGATAGCCAATAACGACGACCATCTTCAACATATCCGTATTCAGCTTCGGTAATTTCTTTATTAAACAAGTTATAAACACCAAACCCTAACTTAATGCTGCGGCTTAAATCGTAGTTACCGCCAATATCAGCCAAGGTGTAATCTGGCGCAATTAAGCTGTCTTGCGACGGACCTGTTGTCGGCTGGCTTTCTTCGCCGCGGTAATGAACACGCAGCCACGTACCTAGCTTATCAACCGGGCGCCAATTAACTGAAGTTTGTAAAATATGCTTCGGTAATTGATTAAGTGGGCTGCCTTTGTATTCACCGGTTTTTTGCTCAGAATCGGTGTAGGTGTAATTGGCACTGACATCAAGCTCACTGGTAATGTCGTAAGATACTGATAACTCAAAACCTTGTGTAACGGCTTCATCCACATTGACATAGGTTGTTGGCATCGAACCAAACTGGTTTGGTCCATCCGTACACTGGGTGAGTGGGCACGAAATACGGGTAATTTTATCTTCAAATTCGTTGTAAAATACGGTGCTTGAAAGCGATAAATCACGGCTGGCATCATAGTAGATACCCATTTCGTAGTTTACTGATTTTTCAGGGCTTAAATCTGGGTTACCGTAAATATTACCACCTCGACTCACTTGCCCCCAGGCCGCGGTAGATTGACGAATATTCGGCGCTCTAAAGCCTGTAGAGATACCCCCTTTTACCGTCAACGATTTAGTCGCTGTATACACACCATACAAACGTGGGCTGAAATGCCCTGAAAAGTTACCATCATGGTCATAACGAAGACCCGTTGTGAGTTTAAACTGCTTCGTTGCTGACCACTCATCTTCGGCAAACACTGACCACTGCTCGTTCTCTACATGCGTTAGATCACTAATTTTGTTACTGGTGTAATCATCAAGCTCTTCTTTTAAATAAGCTGCACCAAGTGTTGCGTTGTGATCAGTAAATGGCAGCGTCCAACTGGTTTGCGCATCGGTATTTTCGACGTACATTTCGCGCGAAGTATTATCAAATTTATCGTACTTTAAGTAACTGCGTGATGAGCCAAAATCATAAAAACCGTTATGGCTTAGTGAATACGTTTCTTGATCGTACTCTGTGGTTGATGACTCTGGGCAGCCATTTCGGCCACAGCTTTCACCTTCAGCTAAAGGAGCAACTGTTTTGCCTAATGTTTCGTCAAGTTTTTGTTTTGCAGAGCCTACTTCCAGCATGATTTCGTGGTTATCAGAAGGCGTTAAGATAAACTTTGCTTTGATATTGCTTTGCTCTTTGCCACGAAAACCGGCTTCAAAATCGTCTTCATCACGCTTTGAAAATTGACCTGATAACTGCATACCTAATAACTCAGGTATTAAACCACCCGCAGTAAAGAAACTGCCTTGATTGATATTGCCCGATTCACTTGATTCTTGAATGGTGCTATCTAAACGCAGTTCGCCGTACCACTTTTCTGGTGTTTTGCGGGTAATAATATTGATAACCCCACCAATTGCATCTGAGCCATATAACGACGACATTGGCCCGCGAATAACCTCGATGCGCTCAATTGCCGAAATAGGCGGAGTCCACGCCCCTTCTACACCTGGACCATCACTGTTTGGTCGAGTTTCGCGTGAGGTTTGGCGCTGGCCATCAACTAAAATTAAAGTGTATTGGTTGGCCATACCACGAAGGCTAATATCTTTTCTGTCGCCACCACCTGTGACAACCACACCGGGAACATCGGTCATCGCATCGGTTAGATCACGATAAAAACGTTTTTCAAGCTGCTCTCGGTCGATAACACTGATACTGGCTGGCGCCTCTTTTAGCATTTGCTCGTAACCTGAAGCCGAAACGACGATGACTTCCATATCTTGTTTTTTGTCATCAGCGTATGCAAAATGGGAAAGACCTGCTAACACAGCAGCGGTGAGTGGTAAAACAGAAGAAACAACCCTCGTCATAATAATACTCCGTGACTTTTTGTTTATAAATGATAATAATTAGCGTTTGCATACTAATGAGAAGTCCCGATTTTCACAATTTACGATTTCTTAAAACTGAATTAAGAAGGCCTGAACCATGAATTCCAAGCTGATCAAAACATTGCGTGTATTTTCTCGTACTGTTGAAACGGGCAATATGAGCAGTGCAGCTGCAGAGTTATCGATGACCACATCGGCTGTCAGTCAACACATTAAGCAATTAGAGCAAGAAATCGGGTTAAGCCTATTTAACCGCAGCCCACGCGAACTCACATTAACCGAAGCAGGCCACTTGTATTATCAAAGCTGTTTGAAAATGTTGGCACTGGCTGATCAAGCCAGTACACAGTTACAACACTTACAAAATAAACCCAGTGGTGAGCTCAAATTAGTTGCGCCTGTGGGATTTGGCGGCGGCCTATTAAGTGAGCCTTTAGATCGCTTAATCAACGAGTTTGATGATTTACGTATTCAGTTAATTTTAACTGATGAGCCAATTGATATGATCAAATGCGGCGCTGATCTAGCGATTGCGATTGGCCCTTTAACTGACTCAAATCTCGTTGCTCGTAAGTTAGCTACTTGGCCGTTAAAGCTATGTGCTCATAAAGACCATGCAATTAGTAAACTTGATAAGGCTAATTGGGAAGACCTTAGCAACTTTGCCCGTATCGCGCACAGCAACGCCGACAGTAATGCGTTTAACCCGTTAACGCTGGCAAGTAAGCCATTACCAAAAGCAAAAATCACCGTAAATAATATGCAAAGTTTAATTAAATTAGTGTGTGATGGTGTTGGCTATGGCGTGCTACCAGAGCCAGAAGTAAGGCATTTATTAAAATCGAAAGAGCTGGTTGAAATTGCACCCGAATGGGCAATGCCAAATTACACTGTTTATGCAGTGACTCCAGCGAGAGACAGCTTAGCGGCAAAAACAAAAACCGCCATTGATACATTAAGACTGTGCTTTAACCATGTGTCTAAGCAAGTTGAATTAGTTGATTAAGACGCTACAAGGATAATACCCATTTGCCGTATGCGGATGGGTATTATCCAAATTAGCGTTAACCCAGCGCCAGCCAAACGCCCACACACATCATTAGCGCGCCAGCAATACGGTTTAACCACTTCACATTATCGCCTTTATCTAAAAACAGCCTTAAGCTCTTTCCGCCTGTTGCGTAAATCAACATACAGATAAATTCGCTCAGCATAATAATGCTCACTAATACAGCTAGCTGTGGGGCAACTGCTAAATCAACATTAATAAACGGAGGGAGTAAAGAAATCATAAATGCCCACCCTTTTGGGTTTGCAATGGCAGTGATATACCCCTGCGAAAATAATTGCCCACGACCAATATGTTGCTGTGTATCATCATTAGGTTTAAAGCTGGTTTTAGCGCGCCACATATTAACACCTAAGTATATTAAGTACGCGCCACCTAGGTATTTTAAAAAGGCAAATAAATCAGGGTAATTAAGCATAATACTGGCAACCCCAATCACCGCAGCAATGGCTACCGTGGCAACGCCTAACACCTCACCGACCATCATCCACAGCGTACGTCTAACGCCCACACTCATCCCTAACGTCATGGCGAGCGTCATACACATACCTGGTGTAATAGACACAAAGAAAAAGGTCGGAATAAAAACCGCGAGTACTGCTAAATCGAGCATAAATGCAATCACATGTTTATTGCTTAAAAAGAGAAAGCGATTAAATCACATTCACTTAAATAAGCAAACAAACACGCGATTGCTAACAGACTTATAAAAACATACCGCCCGATGCTTCAATGCGCTGCCCGGTCACCCAACGGTTTTCATCACCGAGTAGCTGCGCAATCATAGGACCAATGTCATCAGCTTGGCCAACGCGCCCCATGGCTGTAAATGAACTGACTAATTGCGCAACCTGCTCATTATCACGGACAGCACCGCCACCAAAATCAGTGGCAATTGCACCGGGTGCGACGACATTCACGGCAATATTGCGACCAGCAAGTTCTTTTGCCATGTATTTGGTTAATACCTCAACGGCCCCTTTCATGGTGGCGTAGGCCGCTTTTCCTGGTAATGCAAAACGTGTCAGCCCTGAAGATAAGTTAATAATACGCCCGCCATCATTGATCATCTCATGCAGTGTTTGCGTTAAGAAAAACACCCCTTTTACATGTACATTCATCAAATTATCAAACATAGCTTCACTGGTATCAGCAAATGCACTATCACTGCCATGACCTGCATTATTGATTAAATAATCAAATCGAGAGGTTTGCCATTGTGTTACTAAGGTACTTTCAAGTGTTTGTTTGAATTCAGCAAAACCTAAAATATCGCTCACATCAAGTTGGATGGCGACGGCTTTTGCCCCTAGCGCTGCGACTTCCTCTACAACTTGCTGCGCTTCATCTTTATGGCTTCTGTAAGTAAATACGCAATCAATGTTCTTACGTGCCAAACTTAAAACTGTATTTTTACCTAAACCGCGATTACCACCTGTGATCACTGCAATTTTGTTGCTCATCATGTTTACCTTTTGCTTTGGAGTTATTTTGAGCAACCAGTATATTTACACTGCAAAACCAGATAAACCATGTAAAATTGAATTAACTGTTCGTAAATAACAAACAATCATGAATGAACTAAATGCCATGAAAACCTTTGTTCAGGTTGCAGAGCTAAAAAGCTTTTCGGCTGCAGCACTTGCACTGAGCATGCCTAAATCATCTGTCTCGCAGTTGGTCAAACAACTCGAAGATACGTTAGGTGCTCGGCTTCTAAACCGCACAACAAGGCGAGTCACGCTGACCAACGAAGGCACAGTTTTTTATCAGCGCTGCAAAGATATGCTTGCTGATATAGACGAACTACAAACCCTTTTTCATAAAAAAGACGAAGCGTTATCAGGGCGTCTTAGAGTAGATATGCCACAGCCAATTAGCAGACGCTTAGTGCTGCCGAATCTAGACAGTTTTTTATCTGCACACCCACAATTAGAGATTGAACTGAGTAGTTCTGACAGACGAGTTAACCTAATTGAAGAAGGCTTTGATTGTGTAGTACGAGTCGGTCAATTAGAAGACTCATCGCTGATTGCGAAAAGAATTGGCCACTGCCCGATGATTAACTGTGTAAGCCCAGGTTATATTAAAAACTTTGGCAACATCACAAAGCTTAGCGATTTAGCCGAGCACTACATTGTTCGCTATAGCCAAACACTCGGTCAACTTGACCCCGGCTTTGAATACCAGGATACACAAGGCGATTGGCAAACCCTCACCATGAAATCACAGCTCACAGTCAACAATACGGATGCTTATAAAGCAGCGTGTTTAGCAGGGCTTGGCCTTATTCAAGTGCCTCGTCATGGGGTTCTCGACGAGCTCAGCCGTGGTGAACTTATCCAAGTTTTACCTGACTACAACTTACCACCCATGCCTATGAATATTGTCTACCCAAATCGACGTCACTTACCAAGGCGCACCCGAGTATTTATTGATTGGTTAAGCGAGCAATTAAAACCGATTACCCAGAGTTAGTGTTAAATAAATACTCCTCATTGTTAAATCGATTCTTTTAAAGCGGCTTCTAATAACAAAAACACTACCGTTAAAATAAAAATCCCCGCTTAAAGGGCGGGGATTTTTTATGTAAGTAACTAAATAATTACTGAGTAACACCGTCAGCGGCAACTGGCTCTGCGGGCTTTTCGTCACTTAATAAGTATTTATCTAACCACTGCTCTTGCTCCCAAAGCACATGTAGCAGGCTCTTACGAGCACGATAGCCATGCGCCTCATAAGGTAACATCACTAAGCGGGCTTCTTTACCTAGGCCTTTTAATGCAGCATACATACGCTCACTTTGCATTGGGAAGGTACCCGAGTTTGGATCTTCTTGACCGTGGATCATCAGCATAGGCTCATTGATTTTCTCAGCATGGAAAAACGGTGACATCGCCGCGTACACATCTTGCGCTTGCCAAAAATCACGCTCTTCACCTTGGAAACCAAATGGCGTTAGGGTGCGGTTGTAAGCACCACTGCGAGCAATACCGGTTTTAAATAAATCGCTGTGCGCTAACAAATTCGCCACCATAAAGGCACCATAAGAGTGACCGGCAATGGCAATTTTGTCTTTATCTGCCACACCCTTTTCAACAAGTACATCTACCGCAGCTTTAGCACTTGCAACCAGCTGCTTACGGAATAAGTCGTTCGGCTCTTTACCATCAACACCCACAATTGGCATTTTCGGGTCGTCAAATACGGCAATACCTTTTGCAAGATAAGGCATTGGCCCCCAATAACCGATATAGGTAAACTCATATGGCGATTCGCGCATTTGTGACGCAACGGCTTTATCTTTGTATTCAAGCGGATAAGCCCACATTAGAACTGGTAACGGGCCTTGAGTTGCATCATAACCCGGCGGCAAATAAAGCGTACCACTAAGCTCAACGCCGTCATCACGCTTGTATCGAATTAACTCTTTAGTCACTCCTTTAAACTCTGGATAAGGGTGCTCAAAAGTCGTAAGTTGGGTCAGGGTTTTATCGTCTAGGTCGCGAATAAAGAAGTTAGGTTGCTCAGTTTTAGATTCGCGAATGGTAATTAAACGCTCGCCTTCGTCATCAAGCATGGCACGCACACGCTCATAATATGGCGCTTCTGATTGCCAAACGCGAGTTGTGGTATTGGTTTTTACATCATAACGGTCTAAAAACGGAATATTGCCCTGTTCAGAGGCACCATTACCACGTAAGAAAAGATAACGGCCGCCAACAACTTTTAATACGTCAGCGCCTAAATCATTCTTTTCATAGATTGGGTAACCTGGATCTTTATAAGCATCGTTATAGCTGCGCTCTGAAAATAGCACACGGTTTTTATCTGCATTACGCGGTTGAATTACAAAGACGCGCTCTTGTCGATCGCTAAAGCGCCACTCAGATAACAAAGCAACATTGCCATTGCCCCAAGCGATTGAATCAAATCGGCGTTCGACTTTAGCAAATAACTGTGGATCACGTTTAAAAGGTGCTCTTAGGCTATAAAGGTGATCGTGATAAGGCACGTCGGTTTTCATATCGCCGCCGTCTTGCGCTTCTGCCCAAATGACTTCAGCGCCTTGATCTGCTCGCCATTGAAAATCACGGCGACCAGTACGCACACTGTCATAGCCTTGTGGAATGTTATCTGCTAAAGACTGCTTCGCAAGCTCTGCTAACGTATAGCCACGCATGCCCCAAATTTGCCAAGTTGCAGCAAATCGGCTGTAAGGCACTTGATACGAAAAAGGCTCATCAATCATACCAACCAAAATATTGGTAGAATCAGGCGAGACCGAAAACGATTTAATTAAGCCCGGTTGACCAATTGGTTGGCCTTGACCACTGAGCGGAATATAAGTCAATTGGCTTTGTGCAAAGAATTTAAATTGCGCTTCATCATATGGGCTAGTTAGCAAATTTTGATATGTACGCGCAGGTGCTTTTTCACCACTGCTTTGTTGGATAACCGGCACGACTTGCGTGCTGTCATTGCTGATGCGCGTTTTACCAATATTGACCGCGGCATTAGCAACAATGGCGCTACTATCTGGCAGCCAAGTGTAAGGTGTGCTGGTTAAAACCGAGTTCAGCGAGGTATCACTGAGCTGGCGGGCTTGTTTAGTGCTTACATTATAAACCCATAGATTAGCACTCGTTGCTTGCTCAACCACAAACGCCAAGTACTGGCTGTCGCTTGACCAACTTGGTGAACGTAAAATACCGTTTGGCAAACCCGACACAACAATTTCAGAACCGGTTTCGACATGCTTAAGCACTAAAGATGTAAATTTATTTCGTTCTCTCGAGCGCGAGAAATTAGCTGGATTAAGCTTAATACCTGCAAGCTTTAACTCTTCTTTGGCTAAGTCTTGTAAGGTATCGATGCGTTTTCTATCAAATAACGCCAACCACTGACCATCATTCGATAAATAACTACTCGGTGCAAGCTTAGCATCAACCACAGCAGCCAGTGCAGGCGATGGGGTTTGATAACCTTGATTGGCAAAACTGGGTGTGCAAACAGCTGCGCCAATGACCAGCGCAAAAAGCAATTTGAATGCTTTCATGTTCGTTCCTTTTTCGTTTTTATTTTCTATTCTGTAAACAAGTAGAACATGTTTGCAGCATTTCATAAAGAGTTTCGACTCTTTTAGCAGCCAATCAGTGACTTAAACTGCTAAATTACGCTAAAATAAAAGCACTCTATTCACCACTTTTTGCTAATAAAAATGAAAAAATCGACAGGCAAAGTCACAATTTGGGATGTTGCTGAACAAGCGCAAGTTTCAAAATCAACCGTGTCTTTGGTCCTTACCAACAGTGATAAGGTCAGTAAAAAAAGTAAAGAAAAAGTACTGGCTGCCATTGATAAGCTTGGTTATGTGTATAACCGTGATGCTGCAGCACTTCGCAGCAAACGCTCAAACCTCGTTGCGTTGGTTATAAACGACTTAACCAACCCCTATTCAGCTCAGCTTGCTGTTGGTCTCGAAAAACACATTTTTGAACTTGGCATGCTGCCAATGCTCGTGAATATTGCAGAGTGTGTAGAAAGACAAACCCAAGTGGTAAAAACCTTAAAAGAATACAACGTTTCGGCGTTCATCATGTGTCCGGCTCCGGGCACACAACAGCAGTGGCAGGATGATTTAATAAATAGCGGCTTTCCGGTTATTAATATCATGCGTGAAATTCCGTTTTCAGCAGCGCCGTGTATTTTGCCTGACAACAAAAAAGGCACGCACATTTCAACCAGCCATATTTTATCACAAGGCATTGAAGAAATAGCCTTTTTAGGCGGCACGGCAGAAATATCTGATTACCATGAACGGTTAAGTGGTTTTTTGTCTGCGCTTGATCAATTTAATATCACCGATGAAAAACCCGTTATTCAAGCGCCGACAAATCGCCAAGGGGGCCGAGAAGCCTTTAATACCCTTATAGAGCAAGCACCAAATACCAAAGCCATTGTCTGTTTTAATGATGTGATTGCCTATGGCGCGATTGAAGCAATGCGTCAACACGGCCTAGAGCCGGGTCAAGATATCAAAGTTATTGGCTTTGATGACTTAGAAGATTCGCGCTTAATGCTGCCTTCTCTTTCAACCATCGCCATTAATGCCGATGAAATCGGTAAACGCACCTGTCAGGTGTTAAAAGAACTCTTAGATAAATCAACACCCCCAGTTCGCACTTTGGTGGATGTTAACTTAAAAATACGAGACTCAAGTCAATGAAAAAAGTGTTAGTGATCGGCTATGTATGGCCTGAGCCTAATTCGTCGGCAGCCGGCACCCACATGATGTCACTCCTGCGCGCCTTTCGCGCAGAAAACTGGCAAGTTGAATTTGCAAGCCCCGCGCAAAAAACCGAGCACATGGTGGATCTCAGCGTAGATGGCATTACCACACAGGTCATTGCATTAAACTGCTCAAGCTTTGATGAGTACGTGCAAGCGTATAACCCTGATATTGTGATGTTTGACCGCTTTATGATGGAAGAGCAGTTCGGTTGGCGAGTCGATAAATACAGCCCTAATGCACTTAAGATTCTTGATACCGAAGATTTACAGTGCCTAAGAAATGCCCGCCACGACGCTCATAAAGCAGGTCGAGCATTCAGCCATAGCGATTTACACAGTGATATTGCAAAACGAGAAATCGCGGCTATTTTACGCTCAGACATCAGCTTAATTATCTCGCACTACGAGATGCAGCTGCTCAATGACGTTTTCAAAGTCGATAGCGCCCTACTTCACCACTTACCATTTTTGGTTGATTTACAGCATATTCCCACCAGCACCAAAGCATTTGCTGAGCGCAAACACTTTATGACCATAGGTAATTTTCGTCATGCGCCAAACTGGGATGCTGTGTTGTACTTACAACAAATTTGGCCGCTGATCCGCAAGCAATTACCTGATGCCGAACTCCACATTTATGGCTCTTACCCGCCACCAAAGGCGACAGCCCTTAACAATCCGAAAACCGGATTTTTAATTAAGGGCTGGGCAGATGATGCCTATAAAGTAATGGAAGATGCCCGTGTGTGTTTATCGCCACTACGTTTTGGGGCGGGTATTAAAGGCAAGTTACTCGAAGCGATGATCATGCAAACGCCAAGCGTAACAAGCCCAATTGGTAGTGAAGGCATGCATCAAGACGAACCATGGTCAGGTGCAATCTGTGAAGATGCACAGCAATTTGCTGATGCAGCAGTGGCACTTTATCAAGATGAAGCGTTATTTACTCAGGCACAGCAAAATGGCCAGCTGTTATTGCAAAAATATTATGACAAATCAAAACTTCAATCGCAGTTAATCGCTAAAATTACCGCTATTAGTGAGTCATTAGCACAGCATAGAGAGCTAAATTTTACAGGCCAAATGCTCAAACATCACACCATGCGTTCGACCCAATATATGGCGCAGTGGATTGAAGCAAAAAATAAGTAATTTTGCCGTAAATAACACTAGACATAGCGGCTTTTGCCGCTAAAATCGCGCTGGTCAATTTAAGCGATATAGTCTTGCTATTAGACTATATCTTATTGAATTTTGGTCTATCCTTAACTGAACAATTTAACCTTTGGTTCAAAACGCCTTTGAAAACCGCAACGTTTACTGAAAAACGAAAATTTATCGTGAAGCTTGGCAAAATGCTTCATAAATACGGTACACCTGCATACCGACTAGAAGCGCACTTAATGGAAGTTGCGACTTACCTCGGCTTAAAATCATCTTTTGTTATGTCGCCAACATCTGTCACCTTTGTTATTTGGACAGATGGTCACGAAGAAGAGTACACCCATGTTGCGCGTGTTGATCCGGGCGATCACGACTTAGGCTCGCTGGCAGATACCGATGACTTAGTAAACAAAATGCTCAACGGTGAGCTAACGCTACAAGAGGTCGATAAACAACTCGACATCATTTATAACCTGCCAAACCCATATAATAGATTTATGACCGGCGTTGCTTTTGCAACCTCTGGCGGTGCATTTGCCATGTTAATGGGCACAGGCTGGAATGATGTATTTTGGTCAGCACTGATCACCTTAGTGGTGTATTTGTTTGTGCTTTGGTCAACACGCTCAAAACGCGTTGCGCATATGCTTGAGCCTTTAGTTGCCATTGTTTCTGCAATTATCGCGTGTGCGGTCAGTGTTTACCTAGACGCCGAAATAAACATTCGATTGGTGGTGCTTTCAGCCATCATTGTGTTTATACCCGGTTTAGCATTAGCACTTGGATTAGCTGAGCTTGCAGCAAGGCACTTGGTGTCTGGTACAGCACGGGTGATGGACTCATTCATGCTGCTGTTTAAGCTGTATTTTGGTGCTTTCATTGGTATTGGTATTGGCTTCGCTATTTTTGGTCAAGCAGACTACGTGCAACCAGAGCCTTTACCAAAATGGACCGCATGGCTTGCTATATTCATGCTCTGTAGCAGCCTAATTGTCATTTTTAGAACCAAACTAAAGCATGCGGGTTGGTCTATTGCTTCTGGCTTTATCGCGTATGGCACAAGTATTGGTTCTGCCATGTATCTAGACTACACATTGGGCACATTTGTTGGCGCTTTATCTGTTGGAGTGTTCAGTAACTTGTTTAACCGTGTTGCTAATGCACCCGCCTCCATTGTTGCCATGCAAGGCTTGATAGTATTGGTGCCAGGCAGTAAAACCTATATTGGTTTGAACTCATTGATTGAAGGTCAAGATTTCGTGTATGCCGAACATATTGGTCAACAAACCTTCTTGATATTTATGTCATTAGTGGCGGGGCTTATCTTTGCTAACGTCGCGCTGCCACCGAAGAAAAGTCTATAACTTACTTAGCCCGAGTTTCTCGGGCTTTTTCTTTTTATTTCACCTTACATCCCTGATTTTATTGCTGCTGTTTGCCTACCTGACTTTGCTTATCAATAACAAACTGATATAACTCTAAGTGCATGTGGTAAAAATAAAAAGGATTTATTCAGTGATAAGATTGGCTTGGCTGTTATGCAGCTTTTTCGCATTTAGTGCATTTGCAGAACCCCAGTGTGTGAACTGTCATCAAAGCCAAGTTGAAGACTGGCAAACCTCCCATCATTTTCATGCTATGGAAAAAGCCACTCCCGCTTCAGTGCTTGGTAATTTCAACGAACAAACCCTCGACTATCAAGGCCAGCAAGCGCGCTTTTATCAACAAGACCAACAACTTTTTATAAGCATGCCAAACCTTGAGGGCAAGCTGACTGCTTACCCTGTTTTATACACATTTGGCTATGAGCCATTGCAGCAATACATGTTTGATATGGGTCAAGGCCACATTCAGCTGTTTCCATTTGCATGGGACTCACGCAGTAAAACAAACGGTGGCCAGCGCTGGTTTGTACTGCATCCTGAGCAGAAAAAACATGACCTATTTCATTGGTCGCAAAAAGGCCAAAACTGGAATCACATGTGTGCCGATTGCCATTCAACGGATTTCAAAAAGCAATTTGATCTTAAAACAAATAGCTTTGATTCAACTTATTCAAGTATTAACGTGAGCTGTAAAGCGTGCCATGGCGATACACAAGCTCATTTAAAATGGGCTGATGGCGATAGCAGTATTGCTGAAAAAGGCTTTACGCATAATATTAAAAAGCAAACCCCACTGTTTACTCAACACGCTGATGGCAGTATGCAGAGCGTGCAGCCTCTGGTAAAAAGCGAGCAAGTGCAAGTGTGTGCAACCTGTCACTCACGCCGCTCACAACTCGACGACCGCAAAGACCCTCATAGTTTTTTACAACACTTTCAAGGCTCATTACTGACTCCTGAGCTTTATCACGTTGATGGTCAAGTGTGGGACGAAGATTATGTTTGGGGCTCATTTTTACAAAGTAAAATGTTCAATGCAGGGGTAACATGTAGTAACTGTCATAACCCTCATTCGGGAAAATTAAAGCTGCCGGGTAATCAAACCTGCACGCAATGTCATAGCCAAGAGGTGTTCGATACGCCTAAACATCACGGTCATAAAGTGGCAAGTACAGGCAGTCAATGTGTTGATTGTCATATGCCCACTACTACTTATATGCAAGTTGATGCAAGGCGCGACCACAGCTTTCGGGTACCGCGTCCAGATTTAACATTAAAAACCAATGCCCCAAATGCCTGTAATAGCTGCCATGAAGATAAGACACCGCAGTGGGCGGTTGCCAAAATAAAAGACTGGCATCCTCATTCAAAACACCTTGGCACTGCGCATTTTTCGGAGGCGTTTTATGCTGCCGATAATCGTTTACCTAATGCCTCAACCATGCTGACCAAAATAGTGCAAGATAAAAGCTTTCCTGAGATTATTCGCGCTTCAGCATTAAGCCGCTTAGCAGCAAGCCCGGATAATAATGCTGTCGTTGCGATTGCTCGCTCAGTAAAAGACAACGAACCATTAAAACGCCAAGCCGCCATTGAAGCGGCTATGCCATTTGATATCAATCAGCGCTGGCGCCTATTAAACCCGCTTTTAGATGATGAACATTTACCCATCAGAGCCGAAGCTGCAAGAGCACTGGCGGCCATGTTAATTCAGCCATTTCCGGCTGGTCTTAATGAACAAGACAGCAAGCGCTTAAATGCAGCCCTTGATGAGTACAAAGGCATTCAGCAATACCAAGCAGAGCGTGGCTATTCCCATACCAATTTAGGCAATTTGGCGCTCACATTACAAAAGCCTGAGCAAGCCAAAGCACATTACCTGCAAGCAATCAGTGTTGAGCCTATTTTTGCTCCTGCTTATGTCAATTTAGCAGATTTATATCGTAATCAAGGTGATGAAAAAGCAGCGCAAACCATCTTAAAACAAGGCTTAGACGTAAATGCAGAAAGCGGCGATATTCATTATGCCCTGGCAATGAGCCTTATTCGCACAAAACAAAAAGACACGGCCCTTAACCATTTACAAAAAGCCGCGCAGTTCGCACAAGAAAATGCAAACTATCAGTATACCTACGCGTTACTGTTACAAGATTTAGGCAATATGCCCGCAGCCATAGCGGCCCTTGAGCGCGCCTTTAATCTAACACCGAATAACCCGGATATTAGCTACAGTTTGGCACAGTGGTATGTGGCACAAGAGAACTACAAACAAGCGCTGTTTTATGCCAGAAACCTCGCCCGCTTGGTACCGGGTAACCAACAAGTTGAGCAGTTTGTAAAACAGCTCGAAATGATGAATAGCATCAATTAATAAGTATTAAAAAAGGGCCTAACAGGCCCTTTTCAACTTAACTTATGGATAATAATTAATGACCATAGTTTAGTGATTTTGCTTTTTCGATTGCTTCATTCACGTTAAGAGACGCTGACTCTTGACGTGGTGGGAACTCTACAAAAGATTGTACATGTTCGTTTAACTTAGCAATGATTGGCTGTAGCAACCAGCTCTTACGCATGATTTGGTGGAAACCTGTTACTCCATCATAGTGCTCTAATGGATCTTTACGTAAGTTAAATAGCTTAGGCATGCTATGAGTTACCATGTCTTCGTAATATAAGCCATTTGGTTTAGTCGCAAAGTGCATTTTCCATGGACCAAAACGCACTGCTGTAAGCTGTGACTCATAGTAATAGAAGAAATAGTTACGCGCAGACTTATCCGCCTTGCCAGTCCAGTAAGCTAGGTTGTTTTCACCATCAATATACACTTTATCTGACTTTTTAAGCTTTTCACGTAAGTTCTTTTCACCTAATGCAGCCGCAATTGTAGGGAAAACATCTTCATGCGATGAAATACCATTTAGCTTTAAGCCTTTTGGTATTTTGTTTGGCCAACGAACTAAGAAAGGCACACGTACGCCGCCTTCCCAAGTTGTCATTTTTTCACCGCGGAATTCAGTTGTACCTGCATCAGGCCAGCTTGATTGCTCAGGACCATTATCACTGGTGTAAATAACAATGGTGTTATCGGCAATTTTTAGCTCATCAAGTTTATCAAGCAGCTTGCCTACATGACCGTCATGTTCAATCAGGCCACTACCAAATACGTCTTCTTCCGAACTAATGCCCGTCGCTAAGTTTCGGCTTTCAGGTTTTAAGTGAGTGTAAACGTGCATACGGCTAGACGCATGCCAAATAAAGAAAGGTTTTTTTGCTTTAACTGCACGTTCCATAAAGTTAAGTGAGCGCTCTAACACTTCTTCGTCAAAAGTTTCCATACGTTTACGAGTAAGTGGGCCAGTATCGATGATTTTGCCGTTGGCGTAAGATTCGATAACACCACGTGGACCAAATTTTTTCACAAACTTAGGATCTTTCGGGTAATCCGCTTGTTCAGGCTCTTCGGATACATTGAGGTGATACAAGTTACCGTAGAATTCATCAAAGCCATGCTTTGTTGGTAAGTGCTCATCTAAATCACCTAAGTGGTTTTTACCAAATTGCGCAGTCATGTAACCGCGATCTTTTAAAAATTCAGCTAGCGTAGGATCGGCTTCTTTAATGCCAAGCGGGTTACCCGGTTGGCCTACCGTTGTTAAGCCTGTTCGAATTGGTAATTGCCCCATTAAAAACGCAGCGCGACCCGCTGTACAACTAGGTTGTGCATAGTGGTCTGTAAACAACGCTCCTTCGTTAGCAATGCGATCAATATTGGGGGTTGGGTAGGTCATACCGTGCGAGTATGCACTGAGTGAGATTGGCGCAACGTCATCAACCATAATGGCTAATACGTTTGGTTTATCTGCTGCTAGGCTTACCGTTGAAACTAAGCCACAAATAGCCGCCGCTATTAGTTTTTTCATAAATCATCCCTTTTCATTAATAGTACTTTTTACTCTAGATGAGCAGCTTTCAGTATAGATTAAAAAACAAACCAGTCTAGTCTCTAAAAGCGGCAAAAACGATTTAAATCAAATTTCCACAAAAATCACACATTTTTATTAAGCCACTGAAAAACAATAGCAAAACAATACTTAAGTGCTTTTTGATTGCCTCGTTTTATTAACTGAGGCTTGTTCGATTTTTGTTCTCGCATTTGTCACTATTTTTATGCTATTTTTATTTCAGAAAGGAATAAATGGATGCCTCTTTAGAGGCTGAAGTCGAGAATTTATTAAGCTAAAAGTATCTAATTTCAACTTATATAAACTAAAAAACATTAATTTTTCAAACTTTTGTGTAAGGAAAACACATGACTTCTCTTCGATTCCCCTCTTTACTAACGCTTATGATTGCAGCTTCGAGCCATGCGGCTGAGAAAAAAGAAGTACAAGACATGTCAGACCCTCTGGCCGTTTATACTCAAGTAGGAGTTGGCGCTACAAATAAAGGGCTCAATTTCAAAGTTGGCCAAGCATACGATACGGGCATAGCAACAACTGCCGGCATGAATGTGATTGAAGTAAAAGGCATATATGGCGATGCGCTAGGCTGGGAGAGCGATAGCAAAACGACGGATTCAATTGACTCATTCCGCTTTCGAAACTTCTCAGTTGACTTAAGCACTATGAGTGCAACACAGATTGATGCCAACTATAACCTAAATGCCAACCTTGTTGCTGACGAAAGTATGGATGTTTCGTATAGCTATATAAAAGCACTAAAACCTATGGGGCGTTTTACCTTTTACCCGTTAGCTGGTGTGGGTGCATCGCTCGGTGAAAATACGTTAGAAGATGATGGTAGTCGTGACAGTGGTTATTCCATTATGGGAGCCTATGGTTTAGTGGGTATGTATGCAAAAATTACTATTAACGATAAAATTTGGCTTAACTACAATCCATTTTGGCTAACAACTATCGGCGGTAGCGATAACTATAAAGACCACTACTACGGTCTAAACCAAAGTCATATTTTGACCCATGAGTTTGCAGCAAGTTATCAAATTAACCCGCGTATGAATCTACGCTATTTCGCAAATTGGAATGAAAACGTTGACTTTATAGATGGTGATCATCGTCTAGAATTTAATTATCAGCTATAAATTAAAATGTGAAATAAAGAATAAACAACAAGGTAAGGGATTAAGTGAAAAAAGTTGTATTAATAACTATGCTTGCAGCAAGTTTGTTAAGCACACAAGGCGTTGCATCAAGTTACGATGAATATGCAATAAAACCTGCAGAGCAGCAATTAAGTAATCAACAGCAAAAAGTTGATGAGCCCATTTCATTTTTACCTATTCCGACTTTTATTACAGAGCCAGCTGTAGGGCCTGGTCTTGGTGTTGTTGGCTTATTTTTTCATGACAACGAAAAGAAAGCCAAAAAGAAGAAAAAAGACGGCTCTACTCTGCCACAAAGTATAAGTTTGGTTGGCCTCATGGGCACTAAAAATGGCACCAAAGGCGGCGCTGTTGGTCATATTACGTTTTGGGATGAAGACCGTATTCGCTATCAAGGGATTGTTGGCTGGGCGAGTATAAACCTTGATTTTTATACCTTCGACGAGATCAAGCTACTCACACCATTATCGTTGAATATTGAAGGTCCGGCGGTGTTTCAAAACCTTAAGTTGCGCTATGACGACAGTAACTTTTTTTACGGCTTTAAACAGATTTATCGTCAAGTAGAAATAAGCTTAGCCGAAAACCCTATCGAAGATTTTCTGCTCGAAAACGATATTATCAAGGACCACCTTTCACTTGATGTAAATACGTCAGGTATTGGCCCATTAATAGAATACGATAGCCGAGATAACCCGCTTAACCCTGAGCGAGGTTTTAATTATAAGGCCGAATATTTATATTATGATGAGGCAATTGGCAGTAAAGTTGATTACACGAGCTTAAAGCTTACCGCCTTAAATTACTGGCGTTACACCGATAAATTCAATTTTGCTCTGCGCATGCAGTATGACTCAGTTAATAACCGAGGAGAGAAACGCTTACCGGTATATATTCCGCCAAGTATTAGCCTTCGCGGTGTGTCTGCAACTCGCTATCAAGGCCTTGATGTATTTGTTACCGAAGCAGAAGCGAGCTATAAAATCACTCACAAAATAAAACTCAATGTGTTTACTGGCATGGGCTGGGCAGCCGATAACTTTTCTGACTTATCAAAAGCTGAAACCATAGACACTGTTGGTGCAGGCTTTCGCTATTTAATTGATGAGCATTACGGAATTAGTATTGGCTTAGATGTAGCCCATGGCCCTGAACAAAACGCAATTTATATTCAGGCGGGGTCTACTTGGTAACTCAAACTAATACTTTTGTTATTAATTTAACAATAATTTAAACCTAAAGATTGAATTAATTTATTTCATTGCTATTATCAATAGCTCATTAAATATTCAGGGATTGAACGGATGCATAAAAAAGTATCAACCAACCATTATCCATTCAAAGATTTTAAACCCCATGGGCTTGTCGAGTTTTATCAACGTGAACATGTGCTTTTAACGACTGCTACAGGGCCTTTCAACGAAGAGATTATTGACGCGCACTCTTTTATGCAAAAAGATTACATCAACAAGCTCAGCGCTGATTATGGTCAATGGTTTGAATTGGTTGAGTTTGAAAACTCATGCATGGCAACACCCGGTGCACTTGAAAAACTAATGGTGTATTTTGTTGAGCTTCGACGTAAAGGCATTGCGCCGGCCAAAACAGCTTTAGTGATAAAAGAAGGGCTTGAAGGCGGTAGCTTGTTGAGTGATACCTACTGCAATTTATATAAACGAGCAGGCATGGTAATGAGTGTATTTAAGTCAAAAACAGCGGCCCTTAACTGGTTAGCAGAAGAGCCTGTGACTGAATTAGCCAGTTAACACACAATTTAATTTAAAAAGTGTTGCTCTTCTTCAAGCAAGGTCACTCCCCTTAGGGTCTACCAAACGCTTAGCTAAAGATACTGCTTAATTACAACTCAGCTATCATTTTAACAAGCGCTTGAGTTGTCCATTCAAGTTCATTGAATTTAATATCAGGTTGATAATAAAAGCCTTTTTTTCTGGGTCTATTTACATAGACCTTTATCGGCAGAATGACTTTAGCAAAACCTGAAGGTAAGGTTTCGAGCCTCACTTCCATATAGGTAGAGTCAGTACTACTTGGTGCGCCAACTAATTGTGTGTTTGCAAACAGCTTAAAACTATCCAGTGCATCTAGACAAGCGCTGGCACATTGCCCTGGCACAATCACATAAACGGGTGTAGTAAACTGACTGGCGTTTTTTGGCATTGCTTGTTGCTCTGCTGAGACTATCTCGACATAAAATTGTTCACCCTTATCATAAGCCGCCTGCATACTTTCGTGGGTTGTCTTTAACCATTGATACCAAGGGCTAGCCGTATCATAGCTTGCAACTACATCGCCAAAATAGTCAGTATTGCCTTTAGAAGTTCGCCACCACACTTGGGTATTTTTGTGTAACTTATAGCGGCCATATTTAAATTGTTCACTGCCCCAAAGTGCTGAGGCTATTTGCTCACTCCACATCGATGAGCCACCTTGATTATGGCGAAGATCAAGTACCACAGCTTTAGCTTGCATTAACTTATCATGTTGCTGTTCAATGGCGCTCAGCATCGTTTGGTAATCTGCTTGTTGCTGCTCATTGGGTGCATACGTTGGCATACTGATCCACGCAATATCCTTTAAAGGCCAATTAAGTTCGATTGGTAACTTATCGCCATTGTAAGCATGTTTAAGTTTGCCACTGACATCATCAGGCCTAATACGCCAATTTAACTTTAAGCTGTAAACAGAGCCGTCGGCTTTTTCAAACGTGCAGTGATTAAGCGGCGACAAAAACGGGTTTCCGTCATCAATAGTTAGTCGCCAGCCATGATTCCACCAACTACCGGGTTGCTCAACTTCGCCGTAATAGCGAAAAACACGCTCAACGAGCAAAGTATTAATTGCTGTATTATCACAGCTTACGAGCTTATCACCCTTGGCAACTGTATCTAATTCGCTGTAATACACTTTTAACGCATCACCGCGCCATACAGTCGAAAAGCCCGGCCAACTTCTTTGTGGTTTTAATTCACTTGGTAAGGTATCAATCGCTCCAGCGTGACCATCTTGTAGAACAGTTCTAAATCGTGCAATAGCCGCAGCGAAACCTTGTGAACTATGCGCTTTTACAGCCAGCTTTAAGCCTTCTTGCTTTGCTTTTTCAAGCTGTTTAGCAAAGCCTGGATTACGTACATCATGCATACCAGGGTGATTGATAACCGATAACTGATAAGCCGCTTCAACATCTTTTATAGCAAGTTCAGACCAATTAATTTCAGAGTGAGTGACTGTACGACCCTCATCGGCGCGACATAGATTCACACCAAAAGGGCTAAAGTTTAGAGCTGTAAAGATGAGTGATAAGTAAAGCGTCAAGCGTTTCATAAAAATCCATTTTAAATAATTATTATGTTTAAAAAACACCCTATTTAATCACTAAGGTATTGTTATGGCAATAAAAAGGACTTCACATGTGAATAGATTAAAAAAATTCATCTATCAGGTTTATTTTAATCGTTTGTCGATTTAGAGGGATTACTCTAAAGTTAACCCATCAGCGCTTTTAAGCTAAACAGCTTCACACCATTGAGAGTGTATGCGCTAACCGAATTGTTGTCACAAAAAGTCTAGCTTGTGTGTTCTCTGGGCTTTTTTATATACCGAGTTATTGCGCATGCGGTGACTCAACCAAATTGTTGTCAAAAGCTTAGCTTGTGTGTTCTCTAAGCTTTTTTATTCCGAGTCACGGCACTTGCGGTGACTCTACCATATTGTTGTCAAAAGCTTAGTTTGTGTGTTCTCTAAGCTTTTTTATTCCGAGTCACTGCACTTGCGGTGACTCAACCAAATTGTTGTCAAAAGCTTAGTTTGTGTGTTCTCTAAGCTTTTTTATTCCGAGTCACTGCACTTGCGGTGACTCAACCAAATTGTTGTCAAA
Organism: Pseudoalteromonas sp. S4492; assembly: GCF_005886115.1. NCBI lineage: Bacteria > Pseudomonadati > Pseudomonadota > Gammaproteobacteria > Alteromonadales > Pseudoalteromonadaceae > Pseudoalteromonas > Pseudoalteromonas sp. S4492. The sequence goes on along the minus strand of NZ_PNCP01000035.1, from coordinate 34 downwards.
AGCTTAGTTTGTGTGTTCTCTAAGCTGTGGTATG